>NZ_WMEU01000001.1:600228-900342 GCF_009856295.1 Pontibacillus yanchengensis
ATTTTGTTTTCACCTATTTGAATACAACACAAAGGAGTCTAGCTATGAACGAAACATTACAAACCCTCTTAAACCATCGGTCTATTCGAGCGTTCACTAATGAAAAAGTAACAGATGAACAAATTTCTTCTATTATAGAGGCTGCTCAGATGGCTTCAACTTCAAGTTATATGCAAGCCTATACCATTATGGGCGTAACAGATGAAGAGAAAAAAGCAGAACTAGCTCGTATTACAGGACAAGATTATGTACAAAATAATGCTCACCTATTTATCTTCTGTGCTGATTTATATCGACATCAACAAAAAGCTACGCAAGAGCAAAAAGAAAATATGCTCGCAAATTTAGAAAATACAGAGCACCTCTTGGTTTCCTCTATTGATGCAGCTCTTGCAGCTCAGAATGCTGCGATAGCGGCTGAATCAATGGGGTTAGGTATGTGTTTTATTGGTAGCATTCGTAATAACATCCAACAAGTAGATTCCTTACTTTCATTACCGGATCACGTCATACCTTTATTCGGAATGGTGATAGGTTATCCTGAAAAACAACCAGAACAAAAACCTCGCCTCTCCAAAGCAGGTATATATTTTGAAAATGAATATAAGAAAGATCAAACAACCGAACTTGAAATGTTTGATAACACAATAAGAGAATATTATAAACATCGGAGCCAAAATAACCGAATTGATTCATGGACAGAACAAATGCTTCGTCGATTCCAGAAACCTATGCGTATGGATGTATCTGAATTTGTTCAGTCAAAAGGATTTAACAAAAGATAGTATGTAGTAACTCAACATGTTCCCCTAGATTTAAGTAAGAGGTGATTGGATGCATCAAATTGAAGCGATAGCTACTACCTTAAAGAAAGCAAAACGTATTGCAGTTCTTACCGGAGCAGGTGTAAGTACTGCAAGTGGAATTCCTGATTTCCGATCTGCTGGTGGGATTTGGGAGCAGGACCGTTCAAGAGAGTACTATATGTCTTCTGATTACTTTCATGAACACCCTGTAGATTTTTGGAAAAAATATAAAGACATTTTTCAGATAAAATTAGTAGGCAATTATCAGCCTAACGAGGTTCATGCCTTTTTACACGAATTAGAAGACAATGGAAAAGAGGTCCCGATTATTACTCAAAATGTCGATGGCCTACACGAAAAAGCTGGTAACAACCGTATTATTGAATACCATGGTTCACTCACCACAGCTACATGTCCTACCTGTGGCACGCAATATGGATTCTCACATGTTATGGAGCATGAAACACCGCGTTGTACTACTACTTATGGTAGTCATCTATGTAACGATATCTTAAAGCCTGACATTGTTCTTTTTGGAGATCCTATCACACAGCATGATAAAGCAGAAGCAATTATCGATCTAGCAGATGTTTTACTTGTATTAGGCACGTCTTTATTCGTTATGCCGTTTAATTTCTTACCAGATTACGCCAAATATCAACGTAACCTCCCAACCATTCTAATTAATCGTGAACCAACAGCAAAAGATGAGCTGTTTGATTATGTAGTTCACGATAATTTAACACAAGTTATACAAAAAATTAAACAAAGCATGTAGGAACAAAAGCTCAGGGCGCCGGTTAGCGACGTACAAACTGCTGCCCACAGGACGTGGGTTGGTTCGATATTGCTGCGTGACGCAGCGTTTTTAATCGAACTCCCTATGAATCGTTTTGAGATAAAGGAAATACCAAGTGCGCAAGTGTTCGATGTTGACTTATCGTAAGGAGGTGCAGGAAGTATGCTAGTCGCTGGGCGCTGGAGCTGAACATAGCCTCGATAACTTATTTATTAAGTTATATACATGCAAACATTTTTAAAATGAGCTAAACTATCTAAAAATCCCAGCCACGACGGCTGGGATTTATTATTACTTATTCGCAAGCCCTAACTTTTTGATTAATGGCTTTAATGTTAAGCCCTGAACAACAAGGGAGAAAAGCACAACTGAGAAGGTTAAGAGTAATACTTCCTCACGGCCATCAAAATCGTCAGGCAGACTTAACGCCAAAGCAATGGAAAGACTTCCCCTTAATCCACCCCAGTTTAATAATATTTTTTCTTTTGCACCTAAATGCTTAATGTAACTTGTTGACGTATATAGTGCAATGGTTCTCCCGACAAGCACGATTACAATTGCTAAAGCAATAAGCCCCCATTTTCCTGAAAAATCAATTTCTCGTATCTCAATCCCCACCATTAAAAAGATAATGGAGTTAGCGAGGAGTGTAATCGTATCCCAGAATGTATTGATATTGGTTTTTGTTTCTTCAGACATTCCAATTTTCTTACCGTAACTTCCAAACAGTAACCCTCCTATTACAACAGCAATTACTCCAGATACTTTGAAATGTTCTGCAATGAAGTAACTTCCAAAAAACAACAACATACTAAGTGCAATTTCCAATGGATAATCATCAAAAACTCGTATGATTTGTGAGAATATATATCCCATAACCAGACCAATAATAGCTCCACCAAGGGCAAATTTAAGGAACATTAAAGCTCCCTCTCCTACTCCTGCTATTCCCATATCAATATACGTTAATAAATATAATGTAGAAATTTTAAATAACACTACTGCAATACCATCATTAAACAAGGATTCCCCTTCCATAATAGTACTGAATTTTTGAGGGACACCTAAGTCCTTAAAAATTGATATAACACTAATTGGGTCTGTTGCACTCATTAGAGCTGCAAAAGTAAAGGATACCACTATAGGTAAGCCAAGTAAGAAATGAACACTAAACCCAATGATGATGAAGGATAAAAACGTCCCTAGAAATGCTAATGACATAACTGTTTTCTTTAATTCCATTAGATGAGGGAATGGCATTTTTAATGTTGCGTCCCCTAGTAATACAGGTAAAAATAATGAAATAATAATAGCGTGAAACACCGTCGACTGTGTAATAAATTGCTCAGCCTCTTCAATATAGGGAACCTCAGTCATACCGAGTAACACTCCAACAAGCACAAGAGCAATGGAGTATGGTTCCTTTATAATTTTTGCTATACCAATAACTGTTACTGACACTGCAAGTAATATTAAAATCTGAATAAAAACCTCATGAAATCCGTGCATAGTAAACCTCCTAGATTAATCAATGGACACATATGTATAAAAAGTGGACTCCTGTGTATCTTACCCTTTCATATATAATCTAATTCCATTTTCTATCTTTTTAAAGATGTTCCTATACAACTTATCTTTTCTTCATTGTTAAAAAAAGAGCACTTTTCAAAAGTTTGAAAAGTGCTCCATTTATTATTCAGGTTGTAACATCAATTTTTCTCCTTCGTAACCCTTTGTTTTCGTTTCATGGTATCCACCATTCACCCAATTATCTCGCTGACTATGGTACCATTTACTGCGAAAGTGTCCAGATTGACCTGGGCCGACTAAGTGACTTGCAGATAACAAATTATTTAAATCAGCCACAAACCGCCAAGAGGCTCCATGATCAACAATCCCTTCACTGTAGTCATAGCTAGCTGCCATAACAGTGACTTTACTCCCTCCTACAGGTTTTGGATCTTTTGGATTAAAGAAACGGTCTAAAAATGCCACACTAGATAATGGATGAGTGAATTCCACTTTGTGAAAATCGCCCCACTCCCAACTTGTGATTTCCTTTCCATTCTCGTCAATAAGATCTGTGATCGTTTCATTTAACGATAGAGCCAATGCTTTTGGTAACCCACCTTGTTCTTCAATCCAAGTAACATTTTTTCCACTAGAGGCTTTCCTAATAAGTTCATCTGTGGTTTGCCCACTACCTTTAAAAAATCCCATCATCCCCTCTGGGATTTGCTTTTCATATAAACGATCGGTAAATGTCTTCATCCATTTATTAAATATAAGAGGCTCAGGGGCATCAACATCATCTACATAATTCCATTTTCTCAATAATTGTAAAGCCTTTGCTCCGTAATCATTCACGGCTTGCTCATCCACATGTTCTAAGAAAATAGGGACAAATTCTTGAGCTCGTAGGTCTTTTTGATCCATTTGCAAGTTCTTCATATCATCGGTCGTTAATTTATTTCTTTCGTGTAAAACTTCCTCTATCCTTTGGTATCTATAAGGTTGTGCCCAGTTGTTTGAAATATGATACGGATATTCATCTCCAACTACCTTATTATTCGCTGTAGCAATAAACCCTTTTTCAGGATTTATAATTGTAGGTAACTCATCAAATGGGATAAATTTTTGCCATTCATTTTCTTGTTCCCATCCCTCTAAAGGCAATAATGCATCTGAACCATCCTCATAAATTGGAATTTTTCCATTTGCTTTATAAGCAATTGTGCCATTCTTAGAGGCAAACACGAAATTTTGAGCTGGAACTAAAAACTTCTCTAGCCCTTTTTCAAATTCCTCCCAATTGCTAGCTTGATTGATTTCTAAAATTGCTTCTAATTCTGTTGAAGCGTCAAGCGCCGTCCATCGAAGCGATAAAGCAGTTTCTTTGCCGCTCTTCTTGGCAAACTCTGAAATGAGAGGACCATGTCGTGTTTCTATAACTTCGTAATTAACGTTGTCCCCATTCTTCACCTTAATTTCCTCATTGATTACAGTAGCTTCTTCATAATCACTTTCAAATAAAAATTCATTTGGGTTATCAGGATTACGTTTCTCTAAGTATAATTGTTGTACATCAGGTCCTGTGTTGGTAACGCCCCACGCAATGTTTTCATTGTGTCCCAGAATGATACCTGGAATCCCTGCAAAGATTACACCACTCACCTCATAATCAGGAGATGATAAATGCATTTGATACCAAATAGATGGTGTAGCCAATCCTAAATGAGGATCGTCTGCTAATAACGGTTTTCCGGAAGAAGTCTTATTCCCACTTACTACCCAATTGTTACTTCCATTGAAAGGATGTGGCAGAACAGCTTCCTTCAGCAAAGACGAAACATTTATTTCTTCCTCTTTCATAATGGTGGGTGCATTTTTGGGGTAAGTTGGAAATAGTTCATACGCCTTTTCTTCAGGAAGATTTTGCAAAAGAAAATAATTAAATGCCTGTCGCTCCCAATGTCCTCCTAAATCAAATGCCATGTACTTTCCTATGGTTAAGGAGTCAATTGGAGTCCACTTCTCTGGTTTCCCGCCCATTAAAGTAAATTCAATTGGTAAGCTATTACTTGATTTTGCTTGGTCAATGAAGCCATTCACTCCCGCTGCATACCATTCCATTACCTGTTTTGCCTCTTCTGAATAGGTTTGATATGATTTTTCTGCTGCTCGCCTTAATCCTAACGTTCGAAAATACTTATCGCGCTCTAATGCCACTTCTCCAGCCACTTCGCTCAAACGCCCTGATGCTTGTCTTCTAGCCATGTCCATTTGAAATAGGCGATCTTGCGCTTGGATATAACCCTGTGCCATAAATAAATCTCGTTCTGTGTTGGCTTTTATGTGTGGTACACCTTCATCATCGCGTATGACTTCTACTGATTCAGATAGTCCTGGCAGAGAAGCTTTCCCTTCGATTTGTGGTAAGTTTCTATTTATGTAACCGTTTACAAAAATGAACATCGATATAATTAGTACAATGAATATACCAAGTCCTACTAAGGATACTTTCTGCCATCGCTTAAGTTTTGATTTTCCCTTCTTTTGCTGAACAACCTCCATCAGACTCCCCCTTTATTCGCCCTATAATAGCATTATTATAGTATGAATTTTCTGCAAATTCCACTCATATGTGAATAATAGAAATGTGCAAGCACCCATTTAGCGACGTACAAACTGCTGGCCGCAGGACGTGTGTTGGTTCGATGTTGCTGCGTGACGCAACGATCTTAACCGAACTTCCAAACCCCAGAAACAAACCTCCTCTTTATCCTTTCGAGATAAAGGAAACACGGAGAGCGGTAGCAATCCGATGGTGACTTATTGTAAGGAGTGGCAGGAAGTTTGCTAGTCGCTTTGTGCTGGAGCTAGACATGGAAGAGCCAAAAACTTATGCTTTTTTTACTGTTAAAAAAGAGTAGCCTTGAATTAACAAGACTACTCCTCTGCTTCTTCATTTGCAACTTGTTCTAGAATAACTTCATACGATTTTGGTTTTCCATGACCATTGTAGTTAATGGGCAATACTTGAACGAGCTTCCAACCATCTTTCGCGTGCTCATCAATGATTTGACGATAGGAGGGTTCAGAAAAGACACCACCAATAGTGGCCTCAACAAATTTATAACGGTACATAACGTAGCCTCCCTTTCATAATACTTCTCTATATTTTTTACCCGGTTTCGATGCTTCTATATCCATGTATTGAATTTTTAACCAATTTCATATCGCCACCTTATTGAAGTCCAAGTATGATTTTTTTCCATTCTTCCAAAGGAAAAGGACGTACTGAAGATAGAGAATAAACATAGGTTGGTGTCTCCCAAACAGCTTCATAAATACCACCATTTTTGCTATACAACGCAATTTTTTTAAAATCAAAGTTAATTACCTTTTCCTCATACCCAATTTTCTGCTCCTTCTGGCTGATTGGCTTTTGCTCAAATATTAAATGCCCCTTTCCTGGATTAATGTAGGTTTGCCTTACCAGGTAAGACCTCTTGGACTCTCGAAACCCCATACTTTCAAATTCATAAGAAGTTGGAAGATAGGTTAATGTAGGGACCGAATAGCCCACAGCTTGCTCAATTTCCATAACATTGCTTACTTTGGTAAGAGGTTGAGGCAACTCAATTGCATCACTGGCCTCAACTGCCTCTTGCGGGATCACAACTTGTTCAGCGCGTATCAGCCCCAGTATCCCTATTCCAATAAACAAACTTAAAAAGAAAAACATCAACAAACGTTGAGAGATTTTAATCACATTGACTCCTCCTAGACAAGCTACTATTAGTACCTTATTCATTTCAGATAACAAACATGCTATGTTCCTTGACTTCAATCTATGCATATCTAAATGGTTAAATTCTACGCCAAACGGGTACAACCACTAAGAATAGCAAAGGTTACAACTTATGGAGGTGGAAATAATGGAAAAACAATATGTAAGCAATACTGGAATAGAAACGACACGTATCGGTCTCGGTACTTGGGCAATTGGAGGCTGGATGTGGGGTGGTACTGACGAACAACAATCCATAAAAACAATCCACACAGCCTTAGATAAAGGCATTGGACTAATTGACACAGCTCCAGTTTATGGATTTGGCACATCAGAAGAAATTGTCGGGAAAGCTCTTCAACAGTACGGTGGACGCGAGAATATAACACTTGCCACAAAAGTAGCACTGAACTGGAAAGATGAACAAGTCTTCCGTGACGCTTCCAAAGAACGTATTCATAAAGAAGTTGAAGATTCATTAAAACGTCTTCAGACGGATTATATTGATATCTATCAAGTGCATTGGCCAGATCCTACTGTACCAATTCATGAAACGGCAGAAGCTCTCTATTATTTATACAAACAAGGCAAAATTCGTTCCATTGGAGTAAGTAATTTCTCCCCTGAACAAATGGATACATTCCGTGAGGCAGCTCCGCTTCATACCGTTCAACCACCTTATAATATGTTTGAAAGAGGAATAGAAGAAGACATTCTTCCATATGTTCAGGAGCACAACTTACACACTCTATTATATGGTAGTCTCTGTCGTGGATTATTGACGGGAAAAATGAAAACGGATAAACAATTCGAAGGTGATGATTTACGTAATAACGATCCAAAGTTTCAACAACCTCGATTCGAACAATATATTAATGCAGTGAATGAACTTGATCAACTTGCACAGGATCGTTTTAACAAGCGCATCATCCATTTAGCACTTCGATTCATCCTTGACCAGCCTGGAACAGGTACAGCACTATGGGGGGCCCGTCGACCTGACCAAATGAATCCAATTGATGAGGTTATGGATTTCAAAATTGATGAACAAACCCAAAAGGATATAGATGATATTCTTGTTAAACATGTAAAAGACCCTGTTGGCCCTGAATTCATGGCGCCACCTAGTCGCCAGGATATAAATCTATAATAGTTATATTCCTACTAAAAAAAGAGCCTTGGATTATAAAATTCCAAGCTCTTTTTGTATTCGACTATTCCATTTTAGCCCCATTATCTTGAAGACTTGGATTCGAGATATATTCAAAAGGTGATGGGTCCGATACTTGAAACGTGGAAGGGGGTTACGGTGAAGCAACTCGCTTTCCTGCGGGCGAACTGGTGAGCCTTCTCAGTCGCTTTGCTCCCTCCGGGGTCTCACCAACCTCTTTCTCCCGCGGGAGTCTCGTAGTTCCCCTTCACCCCCAGCCGGGTAATGGCTATCGCACACGCGGCCAAATGTTGTATGTCTCCCGAAAGGACATATAAGCCCTTATTTTTAGTGAAAACCCTCTTTGGTTCGATCTTACGGACAAATAAAACTTTATTTTTTACAAACAGCGAACTAAATGTTCATTAGCTTTCTTCCCACAGAATTTTTTGTTATGAACCAATTGTGATACTAGAACTTACTAGGGTGTAGACCGTCAGAAGATATTCAAATACCTCAACCTCTCTAACTTTGCAATGTTTCCGTTTCTCCCAACATCGCAGGAGGTGGCCGTGGAACAAGGGGACTCTCGCCGGCAGGACGCGAGTTGTTCCACAGCCACCTTTATTCTAACTAAATCTACGAAAACATCGCTCTTTCGGGATTACCAAATTTATCTCGATTTTAATTCTTCAAGATTATGCTTCTTATATGGCATAGACCACTGACAAAAAATATTAAAACAAGCATATGACCGTCTACCTACTGTAAATGAGTGAATAATACCAGCAATTTACTACAGAGATTCAAACACGTCATATGAGATCGACTCTATTATTCTACCGTTTCTTCCTGTGGTGGTTTCAGCCATGGTCAATGAATTTAGAATCGCTTCCTCCGTTGCTTCTATCGTTGCTTGTAACAGGTAGTGAAATGCTTTTGTATCTTCTTTAATATAGGTGGAATGGACAACTTCTTCTTCACTAAAATGAGTACGAGCATTGGCATTAGAAAAAGCAATAATAATATCTCCGCTTGCATGATGTACTCTTCCACCAGTACGATTGATCCCAACTGATGCCCTTTTTGCAATGCGTTTTAGTTGGCGATCGGAAACAGGGGCATCTGTTGCGATAACCACCATTATTGAACCGGCTGGTGTATCATGATCCTTACTAGGAGCTTTATAGTGTCCTGATTCAAATTCACCTCGAAGTCCAAAATTTGTGTTCACAAGTACACCCACCGTCCATTTTTCTTGCACGATACGGGATGATGTTCCTATCCCACCTTTATATTGATAGCATGTCATACCTGTCCCTCCACCCACGCTACCTTCTTCACAATTTGACGTTGCTCGCTCAATTGCTTGAATGGCATGGGTTGGTTTTACAGCAAATGTCCTTGCGGTATGTAAATAACTATCATTACACTCCCCAACAACCGTGTTAATAGACCCAGTTGTATCTCCTATTTCTGGAGTACATCCCATCATATACTCCATTGTTCCTTGAAGTACTGATCCAGTTGTAAATGTACCTGTAAGCATAATTGGTGATTCAATTTCACCCAACTCATCTATTTGAACAAAGCCAGTTGCTTTTCCGTATCCATTCATAACATGAGTTGCAGCGGGCACTTTATGATGATAAGGATTTTGTTGATGAGGAAGAATCGCAGTTACTCCGGTACGAATTACATCCTCATTACCTAAATCCTCAGATAAGGTAACATGGCCCACCAGCACACTTGGTACATCCGTTATTGCATTATGTTCACCAGTAGGTAGATCACCTATTATTACACCTAATTCTCTAACTCGTTTCCTCACATTTTCACTCTCCTTTGTCACATGGTTAATTATTATCATGTAGTATTTTATATACACTATCATTGCCCGGGAAATCCATCTTGCAAGCGAAAAAAATCATTAGTAAGATAATGGAAAGAAAAGTGTATTTAACAGCAGGTTTATCATGATGTTAGTAAGTACAAATGCTTTACAAAGATTAGTGAAACACTAGTTCTAAAAGCACGGGAGCTAGATGTCTATGACCGATAAGTTACTTGCCTTACAGTTAATAAGGAGATTCTATGAAATATTATTTAACGACTCTCTTACAAGATATAAAACATACTGGAACTAGATTCAAACAGAACAGTAAAAGAGGGTTATTATCATTTCTAAAAAAGATAGTGATTATTTTTTAATATGTCTAATCGTTTTTGGCCCTCATGCTCTTCCTAATCTCTTAACTAGCCTTTGGATTCTCATATAATGCAAATAAAGATAATATATATGAACACAATGCATGGGGAAGTATTGCAGAAAGCTATTCTCTTACGACAGGTGATTCATATAAGCGACAGAGGATTGCAGAAAAAATCTCTGAATTTCACAATTATTATAATTTTGTAATTTCTGCCTTCGTTTTATTCGTAATAACCTCCATAATGGAACGAATACTAATCAAAAATCCACGCAGTTGGGATTCGAATTTTTTAAGCTTGTTTATCGCATTAGTAATACTTTATTTTCAGCAGAATATATTACTGCCCAATCTTTTAGTAGATTATTGTTTCAACGGCACTAGCTATTGAATACCCATTCCCCATTAATCATCGTTTGCTCAACACTATTTCGTAAGTCAAATGGATCTCCACTCCATATAACTAAATCAGCATCCTTACCCTTCTCTAAGGATCCAACACGGTCTGCAATCCCCAGATGTTTGGCACCATGAAGAGTAAGAGCTTGCATAGCTAAACCTTCGTCAAGTCCGTGTTTAACTCCCATAATAGCACTAGTTATTAGGTGCTCAATCGTAACTACGGGATGATCTGTTGTAATCGTAAATGGGATATTAGCGTCGGCAAACGCTGTTAGTGTATTCCACCCGCGGTTTGCTAATTCGATTTTAGATCTAGAAGTCATAGTCGGACCTACAGCTATGCTTACATCCTTATGTTTTGTAAGATAATCTATCATCATATGCCCCTCTGTCCCATGTTCAATCGTGATATCGATATCAAATTCTTTTTTCACTCTTAGAACAGTGGCTATGTCTTCTGATCGATGAGCGTGTACTCGGAGAGGTATCTCATTGTTTAGCACTTTGGCGATTTGCTCCATCTCCAAGTTCCGCTCTTTATCAACTTTTTCTAGGGCATTTACATAGTTTTGTGCTTCTATTAATTTCTTTCGTAGTAAAGCTGCAACACCCATTCTTGTGTTTGGAAGCTTACCTTTCCCTCCATGAACTCGCTTTGGGTTTTCACCAGTAGCAGCTTTCAATCCTGAAGGGTTTCTTAGTACCATCTCATCCACAATTGTACCTGCTGTTTTTACAACAACCATTTCACCGCCAATGACATTTGCACTCCCTGGGAGAATCTGAACCGTTGTTACTCCTCCAGACCTGGCATCCTCAAATCCTTTATCGAAAGGATTAATCCCATCTAACGCTCTTATTTCAGCTGTCGTTGCATTACTTGTTTCGTTAAAATCATGTCCTTCTTGTCCTATTCCTTGTTCAAAAACACCTAAATGAGTATGTACATCTATTAAACCTGGTGTTACTATTTTTCCTTTTGCATTAATAGTTTCATAGTTCTCTGGTGGCTTTTCCTTTGATATTTTTTCTATGATACCATCATTTATAAATATGGTACTTTCATCAAAAGTTTCACCTGTTCCATCATAGCCACTAGCGTTTATAATTGCGATCATAAATCATCACTCCTTCTCTATTATAATTAGTGTAATCTATTTCCAATAAGAAAATAAACAGACAATTAATAAAATTTCATCCATGGTTCCTTTGTGTTAAAGTAATAATTTAAAAGAATTAGATTGGAGTCATCGAATGAATGTACTACATAAGGGAATCTTAAGTACTATTCTCGCTCTAGTACTTACAGGCTGTGCTTCTGAATCACCAAGCCCGTCTACTACTTCTAGTCAAAGTGAACATGAGGAGAGAATCCAAGCCGAAGTAGTAAAGATCATTGACGGGGACACGATCTCCGTAAAAATAAACGGTAAAAAAGACACAGTTCGAATGCTTTTGATTGATACACCCGAGACAAAGCATCCAAGTCAACCAGTTCAACCATTTGGACCAGAAGCTACCGCATTCGCAAAAAAACGTTTGAACAACAAGCACATTTCGTTGGAAATAGGTACTACCAAACGAGATAAGTACGACCGCTTACTTGCCTACGTGTATGTTGATGGTACTATGTACAATAAAAAAGTGGTCGCTAAAGGACTAGCTAGAGTAGGGTATGTGTACCCACCAAACGACAAATACATAGAGCAATTAAGAGGAGCAGAAGAGAAAGCTCAAATTGAACATAAAGGTATATGGAGTATAGATGGATATGTTACCGAAGAAGGGTTTCGAGAAGAAGTGATAGATCAACAGCCACAACAAAATGACCAAGAGAATAACAATATAGGTGATCTTCCATACAATCCTAATGGAAAAGATAGAGATTGCAGTCATTTCTCCACACAAGAAGTAGCTCAGCAATTCTTCACCGCAGCAGGAGGACCAGAACAAGATAAACACCGACTTGATCGCGATGGAGACGGCATCGCATGTGAAAGCCTTCCATAAGATACAAGCATGATATTGGAGTGAGTTGATGAAAGCAAAAGGAATTATTTACTTATCCGGTACACTTGTGTACTATCTAGGTTTGGGTATACGCTATTATACAAAATCGCAAGCACAAACAGGTACAGTAGGGTCAAATCCGGACCAAAACCTCTTACATAACACTCTTTATGGAGCTCTAATTGGACTTGCATTTATACTCTTAACCATCCTAACGTTTGTAGCTGATTATAAGAATTGGGACTCTAGAAACATATCTATCAATAAACTCAATCGTATTTTGTGGTTTTTGCCCTCCTTAGCTTTTTACCTTATGTTCTTTGGATTTGGGACTTGGGTTGTCACCCATGCACAGGCGATGGAAACCTATACGCCAGGTACACTTGCCATGTGGGTTATTATGTTATTATTGGTATTATTAACAGCAATAGTAAGCACTGCTAAATATACCAAATGGATAGATGAAGAAAAATTGTAACTCTTCCCTAGCATCAATTCTAAGTAATAAGCGCAATTCTTTTATGAAAGAATTGCGCCTTTTAATGTTCTATAGTGGGAATATATTTTGAAAGTTTTCTATCAAGAGAATCAATAACATTCATAAACATATGAATGATTGCCCCACTTAAAAAGGCAATCAACACTGTCCCAAAACCTATCGCCCCGCCAAAAAACGCAGCAAGTATGACGAGGAAAAGACTAATCAATGCTCTGGAAAATGATACCGTTGTCCCGGTTAAATTTTTCACAACAAGCATCATGCGATCAAAAGGGTTGGGAGCAAATTCAGCTTGAAGATTTATCGCAATCCCTAATGCAGAAACAATCATACCAAGTAGTAAGTACAAAATTTGGGTGAGCAAGGAACTGGGCTCAACCCATCCATCGAATACATGAATCCATATATCTATCCCAATTCCAGTAAGGAAAGATGTTACAAGGGCGATTATTTCTGGACGACGTTTTTCAGCAATAGCATTAAAAACAACCATACTGAAACCGACTACAATCTCCCAACTACCGATGGTTAACCCAAACGTTCTATATAATCCGACAAGGAGAGCATCAAAAGGTGACGTACCTAGTTTTGAAAGAATCGTCAAAGCAATCCCCAACGTCAGAATCACAATACCAAATGTATAATACATAGCTCTTAAATAGATACGATTCATCTTCATCCCTCCCATATAGTTAAAGGCATCCTTTGACATTATCCTAATCACCATAAAGTTTCAAGTGCTTTCACCTATTATCAATTTAAGATGTTCTTAAAAAAGAGGCAACTGCTGAAATAATGCCGAATATACAGAACGTTATACCATATCCTATCTCACCTATAAACGTTCCTGCTAAAACAGAACCAATCACTTGACCTATGGAAAGCATCAAGAAAGGCACTCCAATCCCAAGTGAAGCATTTGATGAGAATACACGAATGCCCCAAACGATGAGAAGCCCACACATAAATAAATTCGCAATACCGAATAGGGCAGCTCCAACATATGCTACTACAATGTTCCCTGGTTCTATAAACAACAAGATTGGGGCAATACCCATTAGTAATCCAAAAAGTGTATAAGCGGACTGCAAGCCAATCTTTTCGATAACCGTACCTCCTAAACCACTTAGGATTCCAAAGACCCCAATAACCACCCAAAATAAGGAGAGTTCTAGATTACTATAATTACCTGCAACTTCAATATATGTTCTAGAAAATGTCCAAAAACAAGCACTTGAAATCCCCATAAGAACGGACCCTGTAATAATAGACGTTGCCCCTTTCAACCCACGTACGGAAAGAATTCCTTGTTGGATGCGAAGCGTAGAGTCAGGTACTGGGAGAATCTTCTTATTCCATATGAGAATGACCAGTGCCAATATAGCGTAAATAAAGTAAGTCAAACGCCAATGTGGGGTTAATAAAATAGCAGCTACCCCAGTCATTACAATGCCAATACTTGTTCCTGAATTAATCCATGTATTGGCTTTTCCTTGAAGAGGTTGTTTTATCCAAAAGGCAATGGCAGCACCATAAGGAGGTGATACTAACCCTGTACTTCCACCAGCCAGAAGAACTCCGAGTGCTAGCATCCATTCTGATAATGAACTGCTAATAATGAGTAAACCACTCACCGCAAATATACCAGCTAGCAAAATCAATGGTTTTGGTCCTTTTTTTGAGGTCATAACAGTAGAGAAAATAATCGTAAAACAATAGGCAAGATAAAAAAGAGATGAAATAATACCTGAAACCAAATCAGACATTTGAAAAGTCTCATCAATACTTGGTAAAAGAAGCCCGTAACTGTAACGTGCAAGTCCATAAGTGACCGCAATCATAGATACACCAGGAAAAACGAGTCTAGTAAATTTCATACATCATACCACCTTCACATGAAACTTAGATAGAACGTTCTTTCTACCTTTCAGATTAAAAATAGCCTTCATTATAGCAAGCAGTTTGACACAGTCACCCTTCTTATAATTGTGAAGAACTTATAGTAAACGTAATGATATACAAGTCTTTGAAGAAAAATAGAAAAATGCAAATGAAAAACGGTATCCTGAGGAAGGATGCCGTTGTTAGTTAGTATTGGTTTAACAACATATTTGTCATTGTAATGGCGTGATCTGTTGCTTGCGTGGAATTTGTTACTTGGGTCATAGACGTTGCGCCTTCTATGATTAACATAAATTGATAAGCAAAGTTTTTGTAATCATTTATTTCATTGCTTATAGCCAATTCTTCGAAAAAATGGAGAACTTTCATTTTATGATCTCGAGCAATCTGAGTAATATTATTATCCGTACCAGAATATACTTCCACAGCTCTTAAGAACATACAACCTTGTGGGGATACGTCCCTTAGAAATTTTCCGTGCTGTTGTACGATTGAAATAAATGGAGATTCAGTTAATTTTTCCAACGAAGCATTAAGATAGGACCAGTATCGTTCTGCTCGATTCTTTATAGACTCTTCTACTAAACGATCCTTTGAAGAAAAATGATTATATAATGTCATGGTTGCAACATTGGCTTCCTTGATAATCTGTTTCAATCCTACTCCATGGAATCCATAATCATAAAAAAGTTGTTCTGCAACGTTCAATAATTGTTTTCGTTTCTCACTCAATGGCAAACCTCCTTTTAGATAGAACGTTCATTCTAATTTCAAGTTAGCATGATAGCTTAATTAATACAAGGATTTTTCATTTAATCTTTCTGGTATGGAATATGGTATCGACAAAAGAAATCATAAGTGAACATATCTAGCCTGATTCATCTGTCTTTAGGTTCATCCGAACTATTTCAAAGAAAAAACACCCCTATTACGATAGGGGTGCTGGTTGGTACTACATTAAATGAAGCGTAGAAAGTTCGGGTAGTTTATTCCTGATCTGGCTCTGCTACTTTTACAAGTTGCTTACCTAAGTTTTCACCTTGAAATAGACCAAAAAATGCTTCTGGGATGTTCTCAAACCCTTCAATAATAGTTTCTTCATTTTTTAGCTTACCTTCTGATAACCATTTAGCTAGATCTTTCGCACCTTCGCTAAAACGTTCTGCATAATCACCAACGATAAATGCTTGAATACCTGCTCGAGCTTTCAACAGTTTCGTTTGAACTCGAGGTCCTAAATCAGCATCTGTTCTGTTATAGGAAGATATCGCACCGCATAATGGAACTCTTGCGAAAGAATTGAGTAGATTTAAAACAGCGTCTGATATTTCGCCACCAACATTATCGAAGTATACATCTACTCCATTCGGGCAAAGACCTGCAAGTGCTTCTTGAACGTCTTCTACCATTTTATAGTTAATCGCAGCATCAAAGCCCAATTCTTCTACTAGATAGCGGACTTTTTCATCAGAACCTGCAATCCCGACTACATGGGCGCCTTTAATTTTTGCAATTTGGCCAACAACCATGCCTACAGCCCCAGCTGCACCAGAAACGACAACTGTTTCGCCTTCTTTAGGCTGACCAATATCAAGTAAACCAAAGTAAGCAGTTAGCCCTGTTAATCCTAAGACACTTAAATAAGCAGAAAGTGGTGCCTGCTTACCGTCTATTTTACGTACTTGACTGGACGGAACTACGTTAAAACGTCTCCACCCTAACATTCCAAATACTTTATCCCCTACTTCAAAGTCATTGTCTTGAGATTCAATAACCTCACCAACAACTCCGCCAGATATAACATCATTCAATTGAAATGGTTCTACGTAAGATTT
The DNA here is from genome assembly GCF_009856295.1 of Pontibacillus yanchengensis. Taxonomy (NCBI): domain Bacteria; kingdom Bacillati; phylum Bacillota; class Bacilli; order Caryophanales; family Bacillaceae; genus Pontibacillus; species Pontibacillus yanchengensis. The sequence goes on from NZ_WMEU01000001.1 coordinate 617,135, forward strand.
TTGATCACTCATTCGACCACGCATATAAGGGTCTACTGAAATATATAAGCTTTTTACAACTACCTCCCCTTTTTGAGGCGGCTTCGTATCAATCGTTTCGTAAGTGAAATTTTCATGCGTCGGCAATCCTTCAGGACGATTTGCTAAAACGATTTGTTCATTTTCTTGACTCATGATAAATCTCCTTTCAATGAGTTTACATGTTTACGTTAGCAAAGCAATACTTTATCTATCAACGAATAAGGCTTCCAACAAGCACATTTTGGAAATATTAAGACTTTTGAAGGATGTAGAAGGATTTCCAACACCTACCTAGAACGTATAAATTAAGAGAAAAACAACCTTTATTAAGGAGATGGTTCCATGAGTATGACGAAAGATCAAACCGGTATTCCCCATAAGGAGTTAGCAGTATCTTGCTTTAATAATGTTTGGAGGTTGCTAGAGAAACAACATCGCACATCCGAGGAAAATGATCAAATGATACACGTATGTCATTCTTCACTATGGCACTGGACACAGGTCCCTTCTCATACAAATCAAAATTTATCGATTGGATACTGGCAGTTATCTCGAGTGTATGCTGTTATGGGACAAGGGGAAAACGCACTCCATTATGCAAAACTTTGTTTAACATATAGTGAGGAGCTTGATCCTTTTTTTATCGGCTGTGCTCATGAAGCTTTCTCCCGATCCCTTCGAGTATTAGGACAACTAGAAAATGCTGCGTCTGCAAAAAAATTAGCATATACTTATGCTAAGGAAATTACCGATGAAAACAGCAAGCAAATTCTTTTAAGTGATTTAGAGACGTTGTAAGTGGACCTTCAAAAGTAGTTTATACACCCTCACTTTTATAATATTCCCTATTAAAGTAGAGACAAGTTAGTAACTTGTCTCTACTTTTTATATGTAGTGTTTTTCCTTATCTCTAGAGTATGAGAGTAAGAAGCTAGAATCTAGTTACAATTCTCAATGTTTTTGTATTCTGGACTTAACTCACTCCACACGTCAAAAGTATTTCCATTTAAATCATAAAATACAAAGTTGTTGCCCGGATGTCCTCGGTCTTCCATTTCTCCAACAGATACACCTTTATTCTTAAGGTATTCATGAAATCTCTTAAGGTTATTCAATCCATCTACCTCAAACGTTAATGTAAAGTGATCATTCCCATTATAATCAAGGAACTGAGTATGTTGTCCTTCTTGAGATTTCACAAGAAAGAAACTTTGATTTGCGAATTCTAATATCGCTTTTTCATCATTTCAAAAATTTTCTATAGCACCTAATTTATCTTGATACCAATTAGAAGACAGTTGAACATTCATCACCGGGATATAAGTCGTACCTACACGTTTCAAGAATGATTCCATAAACTTATCTCCTTATTTAGGGTTGTAGACCCCAATTGATTATAAACTCATTATACATTTGTTAGAATGGTCCCCCACCTTTCCCTAGTGATTTACCTTTTTTAGCTTTTTCATATGCATTCTCACTTGGTTTCTCCAACTCTGTAATCTCTTTCCTCTTTGAGTAGACTTTCTCTTTTTTGGAATCTCTATATTTAACTATTCCAATAACTAGCACTATAATCCCTATTGAGATAAAAGGTATTACACTCTCGATAGCAATAACTCCCCTCATGTTTAGTTTCAAACCTATATACAGAAGGAATTATAACTTAGGTAAACCTTCATAGTATGAATTAAATAAACGAAGGTTACAATGTTCAGACTAATTCATACATTCTTTACAAAAAATTGTCCTCCCTACCCCTTCATATAGTTATACTATTGAGATGACTTCCAATACGCAAGTAACCATTTACTGCCGTTCTCAATTTTGCAGACTTTTTCAAATCCACATTTTTCATAGCACTTTATGGCACGGGTATTATAAACTTCAGGATCTAGTACAATTCCATCAGGATTTTTTTGGATCATTATGTCAACTACGAAGCGTTTGACCATTTGTGTTCCAATACCTTTCCCCCATAATCTAGGTTCGCCAATAAATTGATCGATGCCAACATAAGTTTTATTCTCAGGTAGTCCCCATGCTTCTGCATCTTCTTTTTTTACAGGGTAGGATTGCATAAAACCGATTGGATCAGTATCTTTTTCAACAATAAATGGAGGTACATTTACTTCACCATTCAATCGTGGGCTATATTTTTCTAGTATGCGTTCATACGAGTATGGATCATTAGGATTTCCGTAGAATTGAAGTACTTCTTCGTCTTGAAGCCACTTGGTCATTAACAAGAAATCTGTCGGAGACATTGGGCGTATGGATACTTCGTGATAGGACATATAGAACCACCCTTCTTTTTATAGTGATTATTCTGAAATTTCTCACATAAAATTGTTCATTAAAATGATAACACAAAATAAGGAATTTTATGGGATTTATCGAATTTTTATGTATTTATGATAGACTATCTTAACTACCTAATAAATTGGATTCCCTTAAGTTTGTTACATAAACTTTTTTTATAATACTCCATTGACTCTAACGTAACGTGATACTCTACTATAAAAACTAGGAGGTGAGTGAAAATGTATAAAGTAAAAGAAGTAACAAACTTAGTAGGCGTGAGCGTACGCACGCTACATCATTATGATGAGATTGAACTACTACAGCCTGAATCGATAACACCGGCCGGTTATCGACTTTATACAAATCAAAACCTCAAAAGGCTTCAACGATATTTATCAAAGAAATGGGTATCTCGTTACAGCAAATACAGCAATCCATACAGGCTCTGGAACATGGCAAGGAAATGGAGAAAACAGAAATGTTTAAAGGATTTGAAATAAAAGAAATAGAAGAGCACCAAAAGAACTATGCCGAGGAAGTACGTCAAACGTATCCCAATGATCTTGTAACACAATCTGAACAAAGGACATCTCAATACACTGCACAAATTGGAAAAGAATTAGAAAAGAAACAAATGATATTTACAAGCTATTGCAACTCGTATGAATCAAGGCCCTCATAATCCTGAAGTACAGCGCAATGTAACTAGATGACACCAATTTATTACAAATAACTTCTATGATTCCTCTCTTGACATCTTCAGAGGGTTAGCTGATTTGTAATAACAGATGAACGATTCATGAAAAACATTGATAAACACAAAGAAGGGCTAGCTGCCTTTTTAAGTAAAGCGATGATTGTATATCATGATGACCAAAAAATATGTAAGAAAAAGCGAAACGCCTGGTCTCTTCTCGAAGTAGGCGACATGTAAGTGCCAGTTATGCTTTCTTTAAAAGTAAAAAAAAGGACGTCTAATAAACAAACGTCCTTCTTCTCATTATGCATTGACTTACCCATCATCCATTGTACTTCTTTCTGGGTGAATTGCTTTTTCAAGCTCTTCTTTTGCCATTACATTCTTCGTATCTTCCGCTTCGCTATATGGTCTGCCTTTTTGACTACCATTATGAGATTCATGTTTCTTCTTTTTACTCATCTGTACCCCTCCTTATAATCAATAGTTTGTGCAGGGGCTGATTTTTTATCAACGGTAGGATGAAATTGTATAGATAACTTTAATTTTCTGGAGCTCTTCCTAACCCTTTTAAAAAGTGAAGCATCATAGTCACTCCCTGATTAATCTCTGGGTCCCTTAAAGCTTTAGCTAAATCCATAACGGAGGTTTTCTCTTCCCTTTTACTTCCTTTCATTGCTCCTTCCATCCCTTGGTTCAAACGTGTTGATAATTCTTGAACCTTAGAAACATCGATTTCTCCTAACAAGAACATAAATCCACTTATATTTTCTAAGACATTAGAATAGCGCTCTTTATTCGCTTCTGTGACGATGTTTTCTATGGCATCTTCTTTGTGTTTCACCAAAGCGGTAAGTGCTTCTAACATGCCCGCTTCATCCAATGCTCTAATTAACTCTATGGCCTTTTCTAATGATTCTCCGTTATCCGCAATTTCGTCCTCAAGCTTTTGTGCTTTTTTCGCACGTATCTGCTCCTGGTTCATTTCCATGCGTTTGATTTTAGTTATCGCTTTTGCCATGGTCACTCACCTTCTTTCCAGGAAAGATATAATCGTCACGTGCCCATTTTCTTTCAACATACACACCAATTTGAGGTTGGGGAGTTCCTCTTCGATGGTTATTGTACGGAATCGGACTTTTCCCTTTTTTCTTTAAAACATCCATTTTCACTGCAATTTCCTTATAAGCTGGTGTATTGGTATCTTTGTCTACACTGTTATCAGTTAAAAAGTTCACTGCAGACTTACCATTATCATTTAGTGGTAAATATAGTTCCTTTCCTTTTACTCGATCGGTAATATGCACCTCAGTCGTTGCTACTCCTGCGTGAGATGTTAAACGTACGAGGGCTCCTTCTTGCACACCACGTTCTTCAGCTAGTTCAGGTGATACTTCGACAAATGCATTTGGTGTTTTTCTAGTGATGCCAGGTGATTTATAAGTCATATTCCCTTCATGAAAATGCTCGAGCAACCGCCCATTGTTTACGTGCAAATCGAATTCTTCATTGGTTGAATAGTCCATTTGGTATGAAATCTCAAAGAACTTTGCCTTTCTATCTTCAAAGGGGAATCCTTCTGTAAACAATAACGGAGTATCTGATCCATCGGGCGCTACGGGCCATTGTAAGCTTTTATATCCTTCTAATCTTTTGTACGTAACCCCTGCGAACAAAGGTGTTAAGAAGGCCGCTTCATCCATAATTTGTTCAGGATGGTGATATCCCCAGTCATACCCGAATTTCTTGGCAAGTAAGGTTAAAATTTCCCAATCGGGTTTTGTTTCCTCTAACGGTTCCATCGCACGGTACAGACGCTGAATCCGTCTTTCTGTGTTCGTAAATGTCCCTTCTTTTTCAAGACTGCTACATGCAGGTAACACCACATCAGCATACTCTGCTGTTTTCGTTAAAAATAAATCTTGCACCACAAAGAAATCCAGTTTCTCAAATGCTTTCGTAACGTAATTAATATTTGAATCCACGACACCGGTATCTTCTCCAAGTACAAACATGCCTTTTACATTTCCTTCATGTATGGCTTCAATCATTTGATGATTATCTTTTCCGACTTCGCTCGAAAGTTCAACTCCCCATAGATTTTCATAACGACCCCTTGCGTCATCATCAGTAATAAATTCATAACCAGGTAAAAAATTCGGCATACTTCCAAAATCACTACATCCTTGCACATTGTTATGTCCTCGTAACGGATAAGCACCTGCACCATTTTTGCGGTAATTTCCTGTTGCAAGTAATAGATTGGATATAGCTGTACTCGTATCACTTCCTTGCTGGTGTTGCGTCACTCCCATTGCCCAACAAATAGTAACGGTCTCAGCTGAACTAATCGACTTTGCAATTTGCTTTAGCATATCTTCACTGAAACCAGTAACACCAGACGCATACTTTAACGTGAAAGTCTCTAGGCTTTGGTAATAGGAATCAAAGCCATTTACCCACTCATGGATAAACGACTCATCGTGCCATCCCTGGTCAATAATATACTTCGTCACTGCCGATATCCAAACTAAATCAGAACCAGGATACGGACTGAAAAATTCATCTGCACGTCTAGCCATTTCATGCTTGCGTATATCGAATACAAATAGCTTTTGTCCAAATAACTTTTGTGATCTTTTTATTCGAGAGGCTAATACCGGGTGTGATTCAGCAGTGTTTGAACCTATAGTAATAACAAGTTCTGCTGATGCAATATCATCAATAGATCCAGAATCACCACCGTGACCAACAGTACGAAACAAACCCTTTGTTGCAGGAGTTTGGCAGTAGCGGGAACAATTATCGATATTATTTGTTCCAATAACTTGCCGGGCAAACTTTTGCATGACAAAAGACTCTTCGTTTGTTGCTTTTGAAGAAGATATAAAGGCTAAGGAATCTGGTCCATCCTCTACTTTAAGTTTGGTCATCTCCTGTTCGATACGATCTAATGCTGTATCCCAATCGACTTCTTTAAAATGGTCTCCCTCTCTTACAAGTGGTTTCGTTAAACGCTCATCACTATTGACGTAATCCCAACCAAACTTGCCTTTTACACAAGTAGAGATATCATTCGCAGGAGACCCTGGTTGCGGCTCAACCTTTAACACTTCACGTCCTTTTGTCCAAACGTCAAAGGAACAACCTACCCCACAATAGGTGCACACTGTTTTGGTTTTATCGATTCGTTCCTCACGCATAGCAGCTTCAGTATCCGATACAGCTAATAAGGGCCCATAGCCTGACTCGGCTTTTTTTGTTAACTCAATCATGGAACGTAATAAGCCAGGTTTATGGTCTGTCATGTATCCAGCTTCACCTTCCATATTTGTTTCTATCAATGCATTGCAAGGACATACCGTAACACATTGACCACAATTGACACAGGACGATTCATCAATAGGAACATCATTGTCCCAGATGACTCTAGGTTGCTGACGTTCCCAGTCTATTGTGAGTGTTTCATTTACTTGTACATCCTGGCATACCTCAACGCATCGGCCACACAAAATGCATTGATCTGGATCATATCTGTAAAAGGAACCAGATCGATCTACCTCATATGGTTTCGACTCAAAAGGTTTGCCTTGGTGTTCGACTCCATATTGAGCAACTGTATTATGTATCTCACAGGAGCCATTATTGTAATCACACACAGTACAATATAACTCATGATTTTGCATGATGCGGTCTAATGCTTCTTTTTGTGCTTTAAATACTATTTCTTCCTCAGTCGATACGACCATACCCGCTTCTACTTTTGTACTGCATGCCCGCTTGATTTCTCCATCAATAGCTACTATACATGTATCACATGTCTCAATAGGACCTAAAGATTCGTGATAACAAATTTGTGGCAAGTCTACATTCGCTTCATTTAATAACTTAATTAATGGCTGACCAGGTTCAGCTAACCATTCCTTTCCATTAACGTTCACAACAGTATGATCCTTCATTTCATTTCCTCCTTTACCGGATGTCAATAAGAGGTGGTTCTTCCTGAATATAACTTTGACCCGTGTACACATTTAGTCGATTTTGTCGAATGAACCCTACTGTCGTGATGTTCAAGTCTTCAGCTAGTCTTAATGCTAGATCTGTTGGTGCGGAGGGTGAAAGCAATGTTCCTATTCCAATTTTTGAAACTTTAACCAGTACTTCTGATGAGATGCGACCGCTAAACACAATCTGCTTTTCACGTCTCGATATTTGATTTTTCAAAAGATATCCATACACTTTATCTAGAGCGTTATGTCTGCCAATATCCACTGCTTTATACAACAGTTCATTTCTATTGGCAAGCGCTGCTTGGTGAACGCCACCTGTCCTCTTAAAATCTTCGGAATGCTGTTGGAATGTATCCATCAAGGTAAAAACTTGTTGTACAGAAAGGACATGTTTTTTCATAATCGTTTTTGCTGTCTTAACATCTTGATCAAAATAAAATTCACGACTTTTCCCACAGCAAGAACCGATAAACCGTTTTGTCCTTCCATAAGACCTCTCAGGTAAATCAGTAAATAATTCCACGTATGCAAAACCTGATTCTGAATCTAATTGTATATATTGAATATCTTCATAAGAGCGAATGAGTGCTTCGGATGCTAAAAAACCGATCACTAACTCTTCCAGTGCACTGGGAGAGCAAATCATCGTTGCGTACTCTTCCCCTTGAATAACAACCGTTAAAGCAAATTCAATAGCAATCTCATCTTCGATTTCCATATATGTACCTCGATGATATTTTTGTATATTCCAGGAATCAACAATATTCTCGCCCATACTGTCTGCCCCCTCTTCATAAGATCGTACTATTCTATTCCTTTTTTTGATGTTGTGAAAACCTTTTCAATATTCGCTACCTAACAAAACATCAGGAAACGAATGATTGATCACAATTAAGTATTAAAAAAGACTTCTCGCTAAAGAAGTCTTTTTCCTGTTATTTAGCTATTGAATTGTTATAACTTGTCACTAATGATTTGAAAGACGTCTCTACTAACATCATCTCCTTCATTAAATAGATGATGCTTACCTTGATCGATTTGAATAATATCAGCATTCGGAAACTTTTTCTTCAAGAATTTCACGTTATAACCCCAATCGACGGTTTGATCTCGGTTACCTTGCAAAACGGTTAACGTTTCATCACTTGGCTCAGCATGTTGAATACTTTTATTCCATTCTATCAATGCCTCTAACCACTTAATAGGTATGTGATTATGCTGTAGAGGATCTCGTTTAACAAACTTTAAATAACTTTTATCAGAAGAGTTTTTTCGATACCGTCGAAACACTTTGTTTAAAAATGGGTTCAATACATAGTACCCAGCAACGGTTACCCACCAATAATTTGATCGAATAAGTGGCGCTAACACAATAACCTTTTCAAAAGGATGGGTTCGTTTTTTTAGAAGGTAATTTACAATGATGGCTCCACCAGTACTATGCCCTATCAAATAGTAAGGCCGAGGTAGTTGACTCTGAATTTTGTCTATAACAACTTTTAGCGTAATACCATAGTTTGTAAATTCTTTGGTGGATAACGTTTTCCCTCCTGAAAGACCATGGCCTTGTAAATCATACACAATCACTCGTTTTTGCTGATCTGTTAAATACTTAATAATCCGTTTTAAATGACCGGCATGATCAAAGTAGCCATGTAGCAACAAGACCGTTACGTTCGCTTCTTTCGGGGCATGCATCTGAACCATAATTTTCTTTCCATTTGCTTGTACACTACCAAAATGAAAATCGACATCTTGGAAATCAAGTCCATAATAATCCAAATACCTTTTAATGTTCTTCGTTGGCTGGACGGGTGTTGTAAAATCAACAGGAGTGTCCCATTCCCCTAATGCTGCTAATATTTGTTTAAACTCTATATGCTCCATTTTCTTCACCTACAGTACGACATGGTTTACTAATAGCATGACCTAATTTCTTCAACTACATCCGTGCATTCCAATTACCTTTTAAGGACTCTAGAAATTGTTCCACTTCATATTCTGATGTCAAAACGAACACATTTTTATCATCTCGAACCTTAGCCAATGTTTCCTTGAGAGGTATAAGCTTATCCTCAGGGAATTTCCATACATATTTAATAAAAGTAGGATGTACTCGTTCAGGACAATCCTCTCCCATATCAGAACGAACTTTATTACGGTAGATTATCCTTCTTTTCAAGACTCTAAATAGGCAAAGCCATCTTGAGCGATCTAAAAGTATAACCGTATCTGCTGCATTGATACGAATATCTATTGTGCTTCTGTAATTACCATCAATAATCCACTTTTCTTGAGTGATTAACTGGTATTGGTTACGTTTAAGTTCTTCTCTTGAAGATTCTACCCATCCAGGATTCCAAAACAATACATCTAAATGATAAACAGGTATTTCTAACCGAGAAGCTAACCGTTTAGAAAACGTAGACTTTCCCGAACCAGGGGAACCAATCACAATAATTTTTCTCATCTCATGATTCAAATAAAGTCACCTTCCTTTCCTTCCTTCCTTCCATCTCATATAATAGAGTTCATCAACAAAGGAAAGGTACAATACAATGGATATACGTCATTTACAATATTTTCTAGAAGTTTCACAGCAACAAAGCTTTACAAAAGCTGCTCAGCATCTTAACGTTTCTCAGCCTGCACTCAGTAAAATGATTCGAAATCTTGAAGAAAACCTTGAGGTTACGCTTCTCGATCGCTCAAACAAACAAATTCAACTTACAGATGCAGGTCAAGCAGTCTTAGAACAGGCTCAACGAGTATTAGGTATGATGGAAGATCTAACCACGTCCCTTTATGATACCATTCATCTCCAAAAAGGGGCTATATCATTTGGACTTCCTCCTCTGATAGGTACGCTTTTCTTTCCTGAGATTATTGCAAACTTCCGTCAAACCTATCCAGGTATCTCTATACAAATCACTGAATATGGTGCCAAAAAAATGGAGCAAAGTTTGATTGAGGGGCATGTAGAACTAGCTATCGCTGTTGCACCGGTCGATCAATCCATTTTTGAATCCATACCTTTTACAGAAGAAAAAATGAAAGTTGTCATACCTAACCATCATACTTTAGCAAGCTTAGAACGAATTGAACTAAAAGAATTATCAAAAGAGAAATTCATATTATTTCAAGAGGACTTCGCCATGCATGACTTAGTAAGGAATCATTGTCTGGAAAAAGGGTTTATACCTCACATTGAATTAGAAAGCTCTCAGTGGGATTTCATTGTTGAGATGGTACGGGCAAATATGGGAATTGCTATTCTACCTGAATCTATTTGTGCAAAGATACATTCTAAGGATGTGAAAGATATTCCCCTAACCAACCCTTCTATCCCATGGAAACTTGAACTTATTATAAAAAAAGATCGATACTTATCCTTTGCAACTCGAGAATTTATCCAATTTATAAAAGATTCTCGATCATAACTTTTGGTTATGGTTTAGATAATATATATGTATTTTTATTATGAATGTAATTGTATTATAGTTACGATAGAATCATTTTCCTTTTGAAAAATCCTAAATTTTAAAGTATTTCCGAGATATGTAACTTACATATTAATAGATTATTCTACAATAGATTCACTCGATAAAAAGAGCCGTAATGCGGCTCTTTTCGTGTGTTCAGGAGGTGTAAGCATTTACAAAAACATTGTCACTTTACTCGTTCAATTTATTCTTATTAACGTCTTCTTCTTTATCGGGCTTGCACTTCAGCACTTAACTAACCTTCCTATTCCAGGAAGCATAATTGGATTAATTCTGTTATTCCTAGCATTGAAAACTGGTCTCGTTAAGCTTCACTGGATCGAACAAGCAGGTAAATGGTTACTAGCAGAGTTGTTGCTTTTCTTTATTCCTGCCGCCGTTGGTATCGTCCAATACCCTGACTTAGCAGGTTGGAATGGATTTCAACTATTGTTGGTTATCTTTATTAGTACCATTCTAGTTATGTGGGTGACGGGTATTGTAGCTGACCAACTAGCTAAACGAAGAAGGAAGGGGGAAACAGAATGACGTATTTAGTTATCACCATTCTTATCTATATTATAAGTAAAAAGCTCTACCAAAAGTGGAAACATCCTTTATTAACACCTTTATTCGTGTCACCAACCGTATTAATTATAATGTTGTTGGTGCTGAATATCCCATTTGAACAATATAAACAAGGTACAGATGTAATTAGTTATTTCCTTGGACCTGCTACTGTTGCTTTTGCAATTCCAATTTATAAACACTACGCATTAATTAAGAAATTTATTGTAGAGATTATTACAAGTATCACGGCTGGTTCGATTTTTGCTATTCTTTCATCCTTCTTTTTAGGTTATTTCATTCATTTAAGTGGCACGTTGATGACAAGTATTTTACCAAGATCTATAACGACGCCAATTGCGATTGAAGTATCTGAGGCAATCGGTGGTGTACCTGCACTGACTGCAGCATTTGTTGTCTGTACAGGTATCATTGGTTCGATTGTAGGTCCTTATGTCATTCGGTTTTCATCCATTCAATCACCTATAGCTCGAGGGCTCTCATTTGGAATGGCCGCCCACGGAGCCGGAACATCTAAAGCATTTGAATTCGGTGACCAAGAAGGAACATTCTCTAGCCTAGCCATGATCATCGCTGCTGGTATAACCCTCTTATGGGGAAACACCTGGGTTCCATCATTCCAGCACCTATTTATGTAAGAAAGCTAGTTCTTCCAAACTAACACACCCCCACTTTTATTGTACGGATTCATTATATCCGGATATCTCTTTTGATATTTGAACATCTAGCTCTATCCCCCCTTCCACTTCACGGGACTGATAGATTAAGAAAAGAGCTAGAGATTTTTATAGAAATCGCTAGCTCTTTTCCTTTACAACTGATTTAAGTTTGTATAAGCGCGCTTGCGTTCTGATTCGCTTTTAAGTTGCACATTTTTCCATTCAGTATCAGTATGCCATTCCCAAGTTGTTTCTTTTACCACTTCACTTATAAACTGTAGCATTCCAATCACATCTGCTCGCCACGGTCCATCTTCTATCCAATCATTGTGTTGACTACTATACAGTACCCGATGAATTAATCCATTGTCTTGCGTGAATGTATTAGTGAGGTGAAATCCGTCTATAGAGAAAATCAGTAAGAAGCAATTTTTCGTATCATTTTCGATTACTTTTACAATTTTAGAAGGGGCAAAGGTAAGTAGTTTATAAGTTCCAGTATGTTCATCATATAAATGAAGGTTCAACTCATGATCATCCATCGCTTCTAGAGTATAATCTTTCATCTTATTAGATGGTGTGCTTAGTTTCTGTTCACCAAATAAATCAAGAAATTGTTTAATATATCCAATATTCTCAATTACAAAAAAGGTAGATGGTAGAGTAGAATATAACTCTCTCTTTTGATTTTTAATATGCTTAATTTTTTCCTCCAACCCATTCAAATTCTTGAATAAGTCTGTTGATTTCTTAACCTTCATACGGAGTACTGATTCTTTTCCGTGTTGATTCAAGTATGATATAGACATCTTTTCTTCCTTCACAGTTTGCTCTTTCTCGACACCTAAAAGAAAGTAAAAAGGGATATGTAGCTCTTTATGAATCCTAATTTCGTTGGTTCCTTTATCCAATATAATGGATTTACTACCAGTCACCATCTCATCGAGCTGAATCTCATCCACATGATACGTAACACTACCTTTAAAGTTCGCACGTCGTTTTCGTTTCTTTAGAAATACAAAATAAGAAATGATCAAAACCGGTGTTGATATAAAAAGAAAGCTAATAATAATCCACGTATCGATGCCAGTTATTAGACTGATTAATATACTAAGACCGTAAAACGTTAAAAAAACAAAAATAAACCCAACTATCCCTGTACAACCTATCATGGTAAAACTCCCCATTCTTGTAAGTTTTACTAAATACCTTATTTACTAAGTAATACGAAAAAGAGAGCAATCAGTTTCAACATTTCTAGCAAGAATGAAATGAACTAGTCAACTAGCACTCAGTAATCGCTTTACGATAGTATCTACTTCACGAACTTCTAATGCTGGATAATGAAAAAAACTATTAAAGATCATAAAGAGCGAGATAATAAGAGAAACCACCCCGATTAGGTTAGGAAATTCTCTCTCGAACAACCAATATGACAGTCGAGGGAAATCGGATTTCATTTCTTTTGGCAATGTAGTTATTTTTTTTACTAGGGAAGGAATATCGTTTTCCAGCTCTACTTTCAGTTCCCTAAATGCATTTTTATGATAAGTTCTTGGAATAAAAAGAAAAAAAAGACTACCAAGCAACACCCCTAAAGAAGCAGCTGATTTACGGTACCAAGCTTGGATATCCAAAATGTTACTTCTCGCTTCATACCGACCCACTATCAGTCTACTACCGGTATCTTCATTAATAGATATTTCTTCTTCAACATGACTTATTGGATTTAATTGTTGAATGTAAAACTCCCCTTCAAGACTTTTATACGTGTATCCATTTGGGTAGAAATCAAATGTGACTACTACTATATAAGGAGTGCTGAGAAGAACAAGAAAAACACCAACAATTAACAAACTTATATATTTATGTTTTTTCATCTTTATGAACAACCTTTACTTTAAAACATCATTATTACCATTATTACACAGGTGTGGTGCCAACTAACAGACAATGGAGAAAAATAATAATGTTATAGCATTGGAATGTGATTAGGAATTGAGGATACAAAAAAGAGTAGATGTTACTTATGTTCTTGGTATAAAGAATAATTGCAGTGTGGAGAAAATAGCGAGGGATTCATCAGTAAGAAAAATCAAGAAATAAAACGATGGAAAGTACCTGTGATCTTTGGTGAATAAAGCTTCGAACATCGTTCATAACCTATTTACAAATCAGGTATTTTTCCATTTCATGTCATATTTATAAATTCGTGCTCTTTTTTTATTTTTTAAATGGGTTTCTTCTGAGCTTAGCTTGTGATTTGCTTGCTCTTGATTTTCCACCTTGCATAGAAGCATTGTAGTGTGTAATCTCTTGGCTAGATTGGTAGTCTTTTTCAAATAGTCCACGAGCTTTTACAAACATATTCATCTTAAAGCCCTCCTTTTATATTGATATTGAGCGATACTCTGCGAAATTTTAAGTAAATCGTAGTAAATTTAATTATTTTACGCCTAACCTTTTTAAAATGAATATATTTTGAAACATACCACACTTGATTTAATTTACAAACTAGTATATAGGAATTAATATAACAAAGTTTGTAAAGCTTATGTTATATAATTAAACACCTTTATTGATAGTGAATGAAGAGTCTTCCACAACATAAGTATCCCTATCTATTATTGTGTTTTCATGATACTAGAATGCAATATTGAAGAAATTCGTTTTTGTTGTTATGATAATAAACAGGAAAGATTTAGAAAATATATTATAAAAGAGGATGAATCTTTTCACTATAAATGGGTGGTGTTTGAATGGCACAATCTTCGAAAACATTATCGAACGATTTAACCGAATTGCTAAGCACCGTTAATCATCATACCTATATTCCAAAAGGGACATTTTTATTTCAAGAAGGACAACTCGCAAATGAATTATATATTATTAAATCTGGTCGTATCCAAATAAGTAAAAACACTCCTGATGGAAAAGAGCTCACTTTACGAATATGTGGCATTAACGAAATCGTGGGCGAACTAACGCTATTTAGTGAAGGAGCGAAATACCTTTTAAGTGCTAAGGCTCTAGAAAATAGCGAAGTCGGAGTTATTAAAAAAGAGGAACTAGAAGAAAAGCTCTCTCATAATAATGCATTAGCTATTGAATTTATGAAATGGATGAGCGACCACTTCCGAAGAACACAAACTAAATTTCGCGACTTAATTTTATACGGTAAAAAAGGTGCTCTCTATTCAACACTGATTCGAATGGTAAATAGTTATGGTGTAGAATCAGCCAATGGATTTTTAATTGATATGAAGCTTACGAACCAAGAATTAGCCGGTTTTTGTGGGACATCACGTGAAGTGGTTAATCGGTTGTTAAGTGATCTAAAAAAAGAGGACATTGTTAGCATTCAAAAAGGTAAGATTACGATTCATAACTTAGACTACTTACGAGATGTCATAGGTTGTGAAAACTGTCCAATTGATATATGTGAAATTGATTAATGGAAGGATTTGCAACCGAAAAAAAACGCCTCTGATTTAATACAGCGACGTTTTCACCCTCCTATATACGACATTTCGATTTTTTCTCGTGATGGAGTGGCTTCATTACGTTCGTCGGAATACCGATCATCTCTTCTACTCCATATGTTCTGAATTTCACTTGTGATATAAGATATTGAGTTACTTTGTAATAAGTATTTTAAATCATATCCTTTATTAGCGAATAAACATGTATATAATTTTCCATCTGCAGAAATTCTGGCTCTAGTGCAACTAGAACAGAAAGATTCAGAAACAGATGTGATAAATCCAATTTCCCCAATAGCACCTTGATATTTATACCGTTGGGCAACTTCTCCAAAGTAATTGGAATCTACCAGTGATAGATCAAAGTGTTGTGTTAGCTGATCTAAAATCTCTTTCTTTGTCATCACATTCTTAAAGTCCCATCCGTTACTATTTCCGACATCCATATATTCAATAAAGCGTAAGGAAATATCCTGATCTTTGAAATAACTGGCCATCGGGATAACTTGATGGTCATTCATTCCTTTTTTGACAACCATGTTTAACTTCACACCTAGCCCCGCTCGTTTAGCAGCATCTATCCCTTTTAGTACAGGACTAACCCCTACATTCCTGCCATTTATTTCTTTAAAAACATCATTATGAATCGCATCTAAGCTAATATTGACCCGCTTCAATCCTGCTTTCTTTAATTGCTGTGCATACTTGGGTAAATAAATACCATTTGTCGTTAAGCCTATGTCTTCTATTCCCTCTATGTTCACTAGCTTCTTGATTAACTCATCAAGGTTGCTTCTAAGTAATGGCTCTCCACCTGTAATGCGAATCTTCTTCACCCCTAAATGGGCGAAAGACGTAGCTAACGTTTCTATTTCCTCAAAGGAAAGCAAGTCACATTCGTTCATAAACGGATGATCCACCCCAAAAATCTCTGCTGGCATACAGTACGTACATCTAAAATTACATCGGTCGATTACCGATATTCGCAAATCTTGTAATGGTCGATTATACACATCTTTGTTGTTCATTATATCCCACCTAACTTTCTAGTTATCTACCATTCATTTGTTGGTATTATTTGAAGAGCTTCACCTTTGAATGTTCGTTCACCAAACAATGTAATTAGTTTACAAGAGGGAATACATCCTCCACCGTCGCTTTGAATAATATCATATTCTGCAAGCATTCCACTTCCAATTTCCTGACCTTTATCTAGTACTCTAACTTTTTGCCCTTCTAATGTGCGCAAACTTGCTCTTAGCAAAAAGGTTGACCACTCTTCCCAATTCGTTACAATATAAGCTCCTTCTCCATTTCCTAAATAACCTAATAAACATTCAGACTCATCTAAGTCTCCAACTGTTCTCTCTTGTATAGACTTGATAAGATGATGGATAGCACGATATTGTTCTAACGTTAGGTCTCCTCGGAATTGAATCAATAGGCTGTTCTCTTCTAGATTTGGATACAGATTGCATATCTGTCCCTCCCCGAAGGTGAAGCACTTTGATGTAGACTTTAATCTCTCATCTTGTAAAGCTACTTGTAAAAGGGTATTATTACAATCGGTCAAGGTTGCTTGAAGCATAAGTCTCACTCCTCTCCTTCGTCAGTTCGTTACGCACGCTCATGTTTATCAAGCTTACGCCACTTTCCATAGAAGAGTAAGGCTATGAATGATGAAGCGATTGCGATGATTGTGTACATATAAACATGTTCAAATTCCTTACCAAAAAAAGCTTCTATCGTCCATTGAAGCATTACGACATTGAGGAAAATACTACATAATATAGCTACCCAACATATTTTTTTACCCATGGCGTACTTCCCTCCCAACAGCGTAGACGACATCCCCTTTTACCTCTAACAAAATCTTCGGTAATTCACGCTGAGGAGGTCCAGCCATTGGTTGACCTGAATCAACGTTAAAGAAACCACGATGGCACGGGCATAATAATACTTCTTCTTTTTTTTCATAAAAAACTGGACACTGAAGATGGGTACATTTATTGTTATACGCTTTTAATTCTCCATTTTTCGTATGAACTAATAATGCAGGTTCACTATCAGTTGGATAATGAAACTCTAGTGATTCTCCCTTTGGTAGTTCAGAGAGCTTCCCTATTTCTACTTTCTCTGAATCCTCTTCCCTGTCATCCATCATGGCTTTGATGGAAAAAGGTAGTGTAGCAATTCCTAATGTAAGAGAAGCCCCTACTGCTGATTTTAAAAACGCTCGTCGATTAAATCGTAGATCTTCGCTTCTGTTTAAGTTATCGACTAAATTAATCATATCGTCGTCAGCTTTACGCTGGTTTTGTCTTTGATTTTGATTGTTCTTTTCATCCACCATTCTGTTCATCCTCCTTACATGCCGATACCCTTTATAGTTCTATCAATCACTATAAACGCCAAAGAATTCAGGCACGTACTCCCATTTGTTTCCTTCTTGAGGTTTCTTTCCTTCTACTAAATTCATTTGAGTACGCTTACGACGAAGTTGCATCATTTCATCATAATCAATAAAACGAATGGCATCACTAGGACAAACAGATGCACACATCGGAGCAATATCATGTTTAGATCGGTCATAGCACATATCACATTTGTACATTTTGTTTTCTTCAAAATCGAACTTAGGAATACCAAATGGACAACCAAACGTACAATTTCGACACCCGATACATTTCTCTTCCATAGCAGAAAGGACGACACCTTCTTCGGTAATTTGAATCGCATTTGCCGGACACACTCGTGCACAAGCAGGGTCCTTACATTGCATACAAAGCATTGGGTAGGTTTGGCGACTTTCCATGAAATCTACATACTCTACATAGTTACGTTCCTTCGCATCATGGTCCCCACATTCTCTACAAGCAGCTTGACAAGCTCGACACCCGATACAACGCTCAAATTCAAGATACATAATTTTATTCATGATTTGACCTCCTTAAAAGTGGTAGCCTTCTCTAGATAGGAGAAGGCATCTCATATTTTGCTACTTTTTGTATCTTCACAGCACATACTTTAAACTCTGGCATGCGAGAAATAGGATCTAAGCATGGATTTGTTAATTGATTGACAGACAATTCTTTGCCCCAATGATAAGGAATAAATACCGTATCTTCTCGAATTGCTTTCGTTAATTTCACTTCAACAGTCATGGAAGAACGTCTTGTAGTTAATTTACAGAAGTCTCCATTTTGGAAATTATATTGACTAGCAAGCTCTGGATGCATCTCTACATATGGCATCGGACACTGTTCCATCAGAAAATCTACTCGTCGTGTTTGGTTACCAGTTAAGTAGTGGTACACCACTCTTCCTGTCGTCAAAATGTGCGGATAATCCTCTGTAGGAATTTCTCCTGGTTCCCGCCAATCTACGATAGCTAAATTTGCTTTCCCGTCTTCTGTGGCGAATCGTTCTTTAAACATGGTTGGTGTTCCTGGATGATCCTCAGAAGGACAAGGCCAAAACACCCCATCTTGTTCGTCAATCTTGTCGTACGTAACTCCGTAATAGTCGGCTTTTCCACCTTTGGTAGCTATACGGAATTCTTCGAAAATTTCACTAACATTTTTATAATCAAAATATTTTCCTTTACCCATACGTTTAGCAATCTCACTCATAATTTCCCAATCTGTTTTGGAATCCCCGTATGGTTCACGTACTTTTCGGATGCGTATTACTCTACCTTCAATATTCGTCGTAGTCCCTTCATCTTCAGCCCAGGAAGTAGCTGGAAGTACGACGTCAGCGTATTCTGCTGTTTCAGATAAGAAAAAATCACTGACAACTAAGAAATCCAACTTTTTAAAGCCGTCCCAAATGTATTCTGTATTCGGTGCAGAAACAGCTGGATTACTACAAATAACATGCATCGCGCGAATATTGCCTTTTTGAATTTCATCAAACATTTCGTATGCAGAGACTCCTGGTTTTGGCATCTCTTCAGGGTCAATCCCCCACACACTTGAGATATATTTTACTGCTTCTGGATCTGTTAATTTACGATACCCTGGTAACAAGTCTGATTTTTGTCCGTGTTCACGACCACCTTGCCCATTTCCTTGACCAGTAAAGGTTGCTACTCCAGAAGCAAATTTACCAATATGACCTTTTAATAGAGACATAGACGAATATAGGGCAACGTTATCTACACCTTTGGATTGCTGCTCCACACCACGAGCGAACATGACGACTGAACGCTTTGAACGTCCGAAAATATGGGCAGCTTTTAGAATCTTTTCAACAGAGATGCCGGTTTTTTCGGCAGTATATTCAGGAGTGAACTGTGCTACTTGTTCTATTAGTTGCTCATAATTATTGCATCGTTCCTGAACGTACGCTTCATCTACATAACCCTCTTTAACAAGAATATGCATCATTCCATTCGCTAAGGCGGAATCAGTTCCAGGTTTTAAATCTAAATGAACATCTGCAACACGCGCAGTTGGCGTTTCCCGAGGGTCAACGACAATCATTTTTGCACCTTTGTCCTTGGCTTTCCAAAACCATTGAATACTAGTAGGATGACATTCTGCTGTATTTGAGCCAGCCATAAAGAAACAATCACTATGCTCAAGTTCAGGCCATGGAAGTGTTGACCCTCTATCTACACCAAATGTTCTAATAAATCCTCCTGCAGCAGAACTCATACAAAACCTACCATTATAATCAATATACCTAGTGCCTAACGCTACCCGTGCGTACTTCCCTACCAAATAACATTTTTCGTTTGTCATGGAGACCCCACCGAAAACAGACAACGCATCTTTTCCGTACTCAGACTGTAGGCCTTTGTAGTTCTTCTCTATTACATCTAGTGCCTCTTTCCATGATGCTTCCACGAACTTACCATTCTTCTTAATAAGAGGCTTTTTGATACGGTCTTCATGTTCAATAGTTTGATAGGCTGTCACACCTTTAGGGCACATTTTCCCCATCGTTACTGGCCAGTCATAACGCGGCTCTACACCTCTTACCTCACCAGTACGTTTGTGGACTCGAATATGCATTCCACATTGCATTCCACAATAACAGCAGTGCGTTGTAATTAGTTTTTCATCTTTGTGCTGTAAATTCTTCACGCCTTTTTTTGCGACAAAATCACTCATTACTGATCCCCTCCATGTACCGTTGTTTGTTTGTTTTCACTTGAATCACTTTCATAAAAGTCTTCGCTTCGTTTCTTTCCAAATCCGGACATTTGTATCCCATTTCTCGTTTCGATAGGCTGGAATGGATTTCCTTGGGATCCTCCCATATTTAATTGCTTCATCACCCGAATTCTCCTTCGGCAAGCTGGACAATAATCAGCTAAAAAGGTGCCATCCTCTAACTGCAAATCAAAAGATTGAACATCCAATATCCCTTTTACATCACTAATTTGATCATCATTACTATACATTGCACCACAGCTATGACATGGTCTTGTATCGATTTGAACTTTTTCTTGATAGTTCATCGGAACTGCTGTCGTAAGTGGACGTATTGGTAAATGAAATAGCTTACCAAACGGAAAATAAATCAATAAAATGACTACTGTTACTTGATGAATCAATGTTAAATAGTGGTGCATGAAGCCTTCTAACAATACATATGAGACAGTTAAAAATAATCCTGTTATCGTAACAGCAAGTAAGATATATAAAGGTAGAATGTCAAATTCGAATCGTTGAGTAACTTTTACATCATTGTCTTTAATGCGTCGATAGAGTGCCATACAAGCTCCGATTAATACTAAGGACGCTGTTATATTTAAGCCATTGTAGATTATTTCAGCTAATAGGCCATGGGCCGGCATAATCATCGTTGGTATATTGAACACGACAATTTGATATGTTTCAGGATCAATTAGATCAAATCGCATCCAACCAAAAGTTAATCCAAATGTGATCGCAAACGAACCAATACACCCCCATGAAATCAACCAATGTTGAATTCCTCGATACAGTCCTCTTTTAAATATGAATTTCTGAAGAAAGATATTTTCAAGAGCAGTTATGAAGACGGATTTTAAGTTTCTATTTTTCCGCTCGCGTGTTCGTAAATTTTTAAAGCTTCTATGAATGACCTTATGTGTAGCAGGACGTAATAACCAAGCACACATTCGGATAGTTAAGCCTATTGCAAAAATCAATGAGGATAATAAATAACCTAATAAGGCCATATCCATATGCTTAAACTGACCTGTAGAAATCCATACCGATATCGATAATATCAACACAACAAAAAATGCATACATACTCGTTTTGGAATAAAACGATTTTTCTATACTGCTCATTCCTTTTCCCCCTTTGTCCTATTGGAATAGAGCTATCTTGGACGTCGTTGTTATTAATATCATTGTAAAGGTCCATCCCATCACTAAACTGTGATGAATGTCACTATTTGATCTGAAGTTTCATTGGTGTTGTTTTTTTGTCACAAATAAAAGCTGTCTAGTCTTATGGAAACCTTTACAATTAAGTGAACATAGCAATCCTTCATTACAAAGTGTGATAGATATCACTTCTTGTTTGCTTCTCACTCGTTACAATAAAACAAAAGAGAATGAGGAAGGATGAGATAGAATGTTCTCAGGAGAAGTTATTGCTATAACAAGTGGTAAAGGTGGTGTTGGAAAGTCAACCGTATCCGTAAATCTTGCTCTAGCATTAAAAAAGCTTGGAAAAAAGGTCGCTATAGTAGATCTAGATATATATGGGTTTAGTGTTCCTAAGTTATTAGGAATCTCAGCTAGACCAAAAACAATAAATGAACGAATTATACCTGTAGAAGCGCACGGTGTTAAAGTCATGTCGATGGGATTCCTCATTAAAGGAAATGAACCTGTTGTATGGAGAGGGCCAATGCTTGGTAAAATGGTCAATCATTTTTGGAGTGATGTACAATGGGGAGAACTTGATTATATGATCTTGGACTTACCACCAGGTACTGGGGACGTCGCGCTCGATATGCACCAACTTATTCCACAAAGCAAGGAAATTATAGTGACCACACCTCATGAAGCTGCTACACACGTAGCAGAACGCGCGGGGTCTATGGCAATCAAAACGGATCATGAAATTATTGGTGTCGTAGAGAATATGGCATTCTTCACACCACCTGGTACAAAGGATCAATATTTTCTATTTGGAAAAGGTGGAGGAGAAACATTAGCTGATACATTGAACACAGAATTAATTAGCTCTCTACCCATAGAACCACCTTATCCAGACGGAACAACACCTGTTTTGTATGAAGAAGGCACTGTCCTACATGATTATTTCTTATCGTTGGCTAAGAACGTTTTAGTAAAGACGAACCAAACTTCCAGAGTGTAATTGTAATAGAGGATTTCACTAAAGACAGATTCATAACGAATTAATTCACATCTGAATTAACTCGCTACTAAGCTAGATTCTTAATTAAACACAAAAAAGCTCAGAGAAAAAACTGAGGTGCCCCCTGTCAAGTAGACAGTGGAAATAATATAAAGTCTTAAGCGGCTTTAGCTCTATATTCCATAGGGCTAAGGCCGTTTAATCTTTCTTGATATCTTTCATGATTGTAAAAGTATATGTATTCCTCTACGGCTGAAGGCAATTCTTCGTACGTATCGTACTTATGTAAATAATACTTCTCACATTTAAGTGTTCCCCAGAAGGATTCCATTGGCCCATTATCTATACACCTACCCACTCTAGACATGCTTTGGTGTATTCCTGCTTTATCTATCTTTCGTTTAAAACCATGTGAAATATATTAAAACCCACGATCACTATGCTGGAAATCCCACATTTCCTTACCACCTCACGTATCGAGTACCTTCCTGATAAATAGGCTTTGACCGCATTCAGCTTAAACTCTTTTGAGTAGGATGTATTTGATTTTGCTTCTTCAAGTCCAGCTTCACCAAGAGTTTCAAACTTATGTATCCAGAATCGAATCGTAGACCAATTCAAGTTATACATAGAAGCAACCTCATTGATGGAATAATGTTCGTTACGAATAAGGTTAATAATAGTAAGTCCACAGTGGAAAAAGAACTTCTCGACATACAAAAAACCCCCTAAGATAAACAGTTTTATTTTATACTGTCTACCTTAGGGGGAGCATCTCATTTTTTCTAAGCTTTTTGTTATTTAACTTCACCTCCCCATATATATTGCTGAAGATTCGTATGGGATTCCTATACCATTTTCATACATAATAGTCCGCTACATTGAAAAGGAGGATATGGTACAACTCGCTTGCGGTGATGACCTATCACCAGAATGTGGTATATAGCATTCACTTTTTCTGAGTAGAAGTGAAAATCATCTCTGGAAATAGTCTTTTAAATAAATGCTCAATTGTTGAATAAACAATTTTATTAAACGACATTTCTTTCGTAAGCCAAACCTCTCGTTTACTCCTTAGCTATAACTATTAACATTTCACTTTTGCATTTTTTCTGGAGTAGTAGTACCAACAGATTACTAGGCTAATGGAATAGTATCCAAGGAATAAATATAAAGCGATGTTTGCCGTTCCGAATGTAGATAAGGACCAACCGAAAACCTTTGGAATGACAAATGCTCCGTATGCTGCTATGGCAGCTGTGAAACCTAAGATTGGCGCAGCTAAATTTGCTTTTTCCCCTACGAATATGAATGGGATCATTCGGAATGTAGACCCATTCGCAATGCCTGTTGCAAAGAATAGAACAACGAACATTGTTACGAAACCGCCAACATTTCCAGCATTAAGGAAATATAATACTCCGAGCGTTGCTACAATAAGTAATAAAATATCATAGAAAGTAACTTTTGCTCCACTTCCAACTTTATCAGCAAGCCAACCACCAACTGGACGAATACCTGCTCCTACTAATGGTCCTAAGAACGCTAATGCAACAGCATTTGTCTCTGGAAATTCAGAATTTATCAATAAAGGAAACGCTGCAGAGTAACCAATAAAGGATCCAAAACACATCGTATATAACCAAGCCATAATCCATGTGTGTTTCTCTTTAAACATAGCTGATTGTTGTTTAAATGATTGCTTCGCTTCTGGTAAGTTATCCATTCCAAAAAACGCTAGGATTGTTACAAACAAAATCGGTAACACCCAAACAAAGGCAGCGTTTTGAATAAATATATTATTGCCCTCAGTCAATTCCTGGCCTCCCCCAAAAAGCATCCCTAACCAAGGTACAAATATGATAATCGGTGTTACAAATTGAACTAAACTAACACCTAGATTTCCTAACCCAGCATTAATACCATTAGCGGTACCCTTTTTGTGCTTTGGAAAGAATGGACTAATATTTGCCATGGAAGAAGAGAAGTTACCTCCTCCAATCCCACACAATGCAGCTAACAATGCCATTACAACAAATGGTGTTCCTGGATTTTGAACTGCAATTCCAATTCCGATGGCTGGCAATAATAATGCCCCTGTGCTAATTACTGTCCAATTTCGTCCCCCTACAATACCAGGCATAAATGTAAAGAAAATTCGAAGTGTTGCTCCTACTAAACCTGGCAATGCTGCAAGTGTAAATAATTCACTCTGTGAAAATGCAAACCCAACTTGGTTTAAACGAACTGCTGTAACAGACCATATCTGCCACACGACAAATGCTAACATAAGAGCCATTACAGAGATCCAAAGATTTCGACTTGCTCGCTTCTTTCCTTCACGCTCCCAAAATTCCTGGTTTTCAGGATTCCAAACCACTTCTAATTTTTCAATTCCCATCTATATTCCCCTCCCGCTTTTTTAAAAACGTAAATAGATTCATCATGGCCAATGATTTCTTACGTTTATAGTAAGAGAGAGAATGGGTTTACAGATGTGACTTATATCACACTTTCGCGTGTTGTCAAATAGTGTTCACAAACAAGATGTGAAATGTTCACAAATCGATTGCGTGCTCTTCCCATTTCAATCACTTTCTGGTTGTATAACATACGTTAAAGTAAGTAATAAAAAGGATAAGAATATACTTATCGCTACATATAACCAAGCTGTTCTCATTTCGCCTGATTCCATCGCTACATAAATAGCAGTTGGAATGGTTTGTGTTTTTCCGGGTATGTTTCCTGCAAACATCAATGTAGCACCAAATTCACCAAACGCTCTCGTGAAGCTTAGAAGTCCACCTGTAACTAAAGCCTGTTTAGCTAGTGGAAGTGACACTCGTCCGAACACTTGAAATTCATTTGCCCCATCAACCCGAGCAGCTTGTTCAATATCGTGATTGATTTGTCTAAAACCCACCTTGGCACTCTGATACATCAAAGGAAAAGCTACAACTGAGGCAGCAATAACAGCAGCTGTAGAGGTAAAAAGGATAGATTGATTAAATAAAATGTTGATTCCCCTCCCTACAAGACTGTTTTCACCAAAGAATACAATTAACATAAAACCAATAACGGATGGTGGTAATACAATAGGTAGTAACAGAGCTGTATCAATGAATACTTTCCCTTTAAATGTTGCAGAACTTAATCGTTTCCCTAACAAGGTACCAATAAAAACTACTAGAAGTGTAGCTATCGAGGCAACAACAATTGACAATTGAATTGGCGACCAAAACTGTTCGTACATATTTTCACCTACATCTATTCCTTAATCTTAAGTGGTACAAAACCAGAATCCTCAAACACCTTCTGAGCCTTGGAATTTGTTAAGAAGGAAACAAAACTATTGGCAATGGTTTTATTCGAAGAATCGTCAATCACGCCTATAGAATACATGATTTGGGAATATGTATCTTCACTAACTCGTTTCATGACTTGCACCTTATTGGAAGAGCGAGCATCAGATTGATAAACAATCCCCCCCACTACAGAACCTTGCTCAACAAGAGACAGAACATGACGGACATCCTTTGCATACACAAGCTGTTTTTGTAATGTCTCCCACAATCCAATTGATGTTAAAGCTTCTTTAGCATACATTCCTGCAGGTACAGTATTTGGATGGCCAATCGCAAACTTTTGATTACTCTGAGCTAAGTCATTAAAAGTCATCACTTTTTCTTCCCTTTTTGATTTAATAACAACAAGTTGATTAGATAACAAGTCAACAACACCATCCTGTCTCATCTTTTCTTCATTGATTAAATCAAGAACATTCTGCTTATTCGCAGATATATAAACATCCACAGGAGCTCCTTGTACAATTTGATTTTTTAATGCACCTGAACCACCATAATTAAAAAAAAGCTCAATTTTGGGGTTTTCTTTTTCAAATTGTTCTTGTAATGTAACTAATGGTTCTTTCAAACTAGCAGCAGCAGATATGGTTATCTCCTTTGTTTGGGAAGGTTTTATACTATTACATCCAACCATTGAAATACTTAAAACTAGCAGTACTATGAGTTTGAACCAAGTGTTTATAGTCATGCCTTTTTCTCCTTGCTCTAACTTAAATAACGATAGTATAAATTTTTCGCTTCAGAAATATCATTCGTTCCGTGAATAAAAACTCTTCCATCACGGAAAAACACCATACGTCTATGATGGGTTTTAACGGATAATAAATAGGGATTTATAGAGACAGGAAATCCTTCTTGTAGAAACACACGTTCGAGTTCATCAAAATTTAATGTTTTCATTTTAGGTGGCCTAATTTGGATTGTATTACGTCCACATAAAACGGCTACCTTTGTTGAATTTGTTTCGGACAGAGCCGGAAAAGTAGGATTCTCCCCACAAGTAAGACACTGTACGTTCTTTGCATACGTTAGTCCCATTTCATAATGTTGATTGTTCCATAAATCGAAATACACTAGTTTTTTCCTAACCGCATCTAAGTCACCTACTATGATCTTCAATGCTTCAGCAACCTGATACGCTACAACCATTTGTACAGCCGGACCAATTATACCAGATATATCACAGGTTCTATTATGTGATGGTAAATGGGTTAAAAGACACCGTAAGCATGGCGTCTCACCAGGTATAAATGTCTTTATTGTTCCTGTGCTTCCAACACATGCGCCATATATCCAAGGAATGGTCTTCCATTGAGCAATGTCATTCAACATAAATCGCGTATCAAAATTATCTGTGCCATCTATTATAAGGTCTACATCCTCTACGAAGGCTTGTACATTTTGAACATTCAAGTCGGTTACATGACTTTCGATTTCAACTTCACTATTCAGCTTATGTAAATGTTGTTTGGCAGCGATGGCTTTTGGCATTCTTTGTTCAGCATCCTGCTCTGTGTAAAGTGTTTGCCTCTGTAAATTATTCTCCTCTACATAATCACGATCCAAAATAGTTAGTTTACCAATGCCTGCCCTAACAAGTGCTTCTGCATTCGAGCTTCCTAGAGCTCCTGCGCCTACAATGAGGACATGCTTATCTCTTATTTGTTTTTGACCATTTACTCCAATCGCCTTAAAACGCTCTTGACGAGAATAACGTGTACTCATCATTTCTTCATCCTCTCTACCATTTCCCTTCAAGCATAACAAGATTTGGATAAAAACGCAGACCATAAATGTTACATTATTTTGTCTCTATATGATTAACTAGATCGAGAAAAGACAAAGAAAAGCTCAGGGCGCCTTGTTCACCTCCTACAGCTTAAGCAAAGCCTCGTCGTGGCGATTTTTGCACAGAGAGGATTTGCTTTAGACCCCGAGGAGATAGGCGCTGGAGCTAGACATGGAAGCGCCAGAACATATATTTTCTTAACTTCAAATAAAAAACGATGAGCACAAATGCTCATCGTCTTGAAATTTTACTTTTCTGCTATAAAAGCCATAGAATGACCTTGACTTTTGATTGGGGGTAAGAGCTTACCCTGTAGATCAACAATTTGAAATTGATAACGATGGTAAGTATGTTGCTCCTTCAATGAATTCACAAAGCATTTGGCGGCATAATAGTCACAAAACAAGACCTCTTCCCTACTTGGCATCTCGAAAGTAATTTCCGTCGCGCCATTATAAAATGCAATAACTTTGAAGTTCAATGGGAGCTCGCCTCCTACTCAAGTATAAATCTACCTTTCCATCTATTATCCCTTAAATTTTGTGAATTTTCAATATAATAATGCCCAAATCTATCATTTTATCAACTATCCGTACAATTAAACTTGTAGAAAAATATATTAATTACAAAATACAACATTTCACAACCTCATTGATTTATATCTAAAGGTTATTCAATAAAAGAGGCATAACTTGAAGACTTGTAGTTGAGATAAATTTGGTAATCCCGAAAGAGGGATGTTTCCGTAGATTTAGTTAGAATAAAGGTGGTCGTGGAACAACTCGCGTCCTGCCGGCGAGCTGGCAAGCCTACTCAAGCCCTCCACGGCCATCTTTGCTAGTATTGGGAGCAACGGAAACATTGCGAAGTTAGAGAGGTTGAGGTATTTGAATATTTTCTGACGGTCTACACCCTAGTAAGCTCTAGTATCACAATTGGTTCATAACAAAAAATGCTGTGGCAAGAAAGCTAATGAACATTTAGTTCGCTGTTTGTAAAAAATAAAGTTTTATTTGTCCGTAAGATCGAACCAAAGAGGGTTTTCACTAAAAATAAGGGCTTAATATGTCCTTTCGGGAGCATACAACATTTGGCCGCGTGTCCGATAGCATTACCCGTCTGGGGGTGAAGAGGAACTACGAGACTCCCGCGGGAGAAAGAGGTTGGTGAGACCCCGGAGGGAGCAAAGCGACTGAGAAGGCTCACCAGCTCGCCCGCAGGAAAGCGACCCCCCCCTCCACATTTCAAGTATCGGACCCATCACCTTTTGAATATATCTCTAATCCAAGTCTTCAAGATAATGGGGCTAAAATGGAATAAGCTATAGAAATATCTAAGATGAATCAATTAAAAAATTAACGGCCACATTTCTTTTGGATTCAATTCATATTGATTGTTCTTTCTATACATAAAGTGATTCATGATCCACTCTCTTCTAATCGTCGCATAGTCTTCATGGAAAGGTAGAATAATTTCGTTAATTTCTTTTTCCTCATAAATTCTACCCGATTCAATTTGACGAATTAAATAAGCTAACACCACTAGTTTCTTTTTTCGTTGACTTGGGATTTGCTTTAAAGAGCCATCTTTTGCAAAGAAATTTTTTATTATGGAAAGTTTCTCTTTCTCATCAACCTGCATATCTTGCTTCATTTTCGTGTCCTCCCCCATTGTAAGAATCGCTTTCGCATTTTGTTCCAGCTTTTTTTCATCTAAGTAAAAATAAATTGTGTTTCGATCTCTCCGTTGAAAAACCAACCCGGCATCTCGAAGTTTTGTCACATGATGCGTAATCGTCGGTGGTCGTAATCCAAGTTTATTGGCAATTGCCTGACCATGAAGCGGCCCATGTTTTAGTAACGTTACGATTCTAATACGGGTAGGATCACCCAATACTTTATGAAATTGAACGACTTTATCTAATTGCATGACTTACCACCTCCCATCTATTTCGATTATCATCTAATTAGATGATAATCAAATAACTAAAGATTGTCAACTTATCTTTAGTTATTTGATTTGGCGTAAGTAGTATGATTTTCCTGGTTTCGTAAAAGATAGAACTACTATGGATTCACTTTTTATCATCAAAATTATTCGACTTTTAATATAGACAGAGGGTTTTTACATGTTTAATTGGACGAAATTATTTCAAAAAAAAGAACATAGTGACCAAGGAAAAGAATCTGTCCCCTATTTGTATGACTCTATACAAAAAAATATGGATTACATTAAACAGACACTCGGAGGTAGTACGGATGTTATCTTTCGTAATTTCCAAGCTGGAGAAGGTGGCTCCATCAAATTAGGGCTAATTTTTACTGATGGACTAGTCAAAGATGACTTCATACACGATTACATCCTAAGGACGTTAATGTCTGAAATTCGTGAGACTACTTTTAAACAATCCGTTACAAAACATAACTCTACATTTGAGTTGTTAAAAAAACACACGTTAACTAATGCTGAAATGGAAGTAGTAGAGGAAATGGATAAAGTATTTAATCATCTCCTCTCTGGAAAAACCATTTTATTACTTGATAACTGTTCAAAAGCATTCTCCATTGATTCTAGAGGTTGGGAAGCAAGAAAAATAGAAGAGCCTTCTTCTCAAGCTGTCGTGAGAGGCCCTAAAGAAGGGTTTACTGAAACGCTTAGGACGAACACAGCTCTATTACGAAGAAGAATTAAAGATCCAAATCTATGGATTAAAACAAAGCCCATTGGTACAAAAACCCAAACAGACGTTGCTGTGGCTTACATGAATGGAATAGCGAGCGATGAAATTGTAAAAGAAGTGTATAAACGTCTCAATAAAATTGATGTTGATTCTATTCTTGATAGTGGCTATATAGAAGAACTCATTCAAGATGATACGTACACTCCCTTCCCCACTGTGTATAATACCGAAAGACCAGATAGTATTGCAGCAGGATTATTAGAAGGTAGAATTGCCATTATTGTGGATGGGTCCCCATTTGTCTTGCTTGTACCTGCTCTGTTTATCCAGTTTTTTCAGTCAGCGGAAGATTACTATCAACGAGCTGATTTTGCAACTTTAGTAAGAATCATACGATACTTATCTTTCTTTCTAGCTTTGCTTACACCTTCAGCTTACATTGCGTTAACCACCTATCACCAAGAGATGATTCCAACATCTCTATTAATTAGCTTATCTTCCCAACGAGAGGGTGTTCCATTCCCTGCTTTTGTCGAAGCACTCATAATGGAGCTAACATTTGAAATATTACGTGAAGCAGGGGTACGTTTACCCAAAGCTGTTGGTTCTGCCATATCAATAGTTGGAGCATTAGTATTGGGCCAGGCTGCTGTAGAAGCAGGATTGGTTTCATCTGCTATGGTTATCGTGGTGTCATTAACAGCAATATCAAGTTTTGTATCTCCTAGTTTCAACTTTGCTATTTCGATTCGGATGCTCAGATTTGGATTTATGGTGTTAGCAGCTACTTTCGGATTATATGGTATTCTCTTGGGCATTATTGCCATGATTTTACATCTATCAAGTCTTCGTTCATTCGGAGTTCCATACTTGAGCCCAATGGCCCCTTATATAAAAGATGATCAAAAAGATGTAATCTTACGTTTCCCAAGATGGGGGCTCTTCTCAAGACCTCGACTTATTAATCAAACTAATATTATTCGAGAGGATACAAAACAACCAGAACCAACTCCTAAAAAACGAAAATTATTCAAAAGGAAAGGTCGTAAAAAGACATGAAAAGGATAAGCAAATATGTTGTAATCGGATGCTTGATTTCACTTTTGCTGTCTGGATGTTGGAGTAAAAAAGAGTTAGACCAAATCGCCCTTGTTACTGGAATAGGTATAGATAAAAAAGGTGATGAGTACAATTACACTGTCCAAATTATCAATCCCGGAGAAGTTACGGCAAAACAAATGACTACTAGGACTGCTGTATCCACTTATACAAGTACCGGTCGATCCATATTTGAGGCTATTCGGGAAATGACAAAAATCACACCTAGAATGGGATACTATTCGCACACAAGAAAAGTAGTATTTGGTGAAGAGTTAGCTGAAGAAGGAATTGGAAAAGCATTAGACTTTCTGGCTCGAGATCATGAATTTAGAACCGATTTTCATATTGCAGTAGCTAAAGGAATTGAAGCTGCAGACTTATTAAAAGTTTTAACGCCACTGGAGAAAGTTCCCGCCAATAAAATGTACACGTCTATGCAAATTTCCGAAGAAAACTGGGCACCAACGAAGACCGTTAAAATTCAAGAATTAATTAATAGTATTATCTCAAAAGGTAAGGAGCCTATTTTAACAGGGGTCTATATCACCTCCACTGCTGATGTTGGAAGTCATGTTGAAAATGTTGAACAAGTAGCTTCGCCAGCTAATGTGATCATCGATAACCTTGGTGTTTTTAAGGGAGATAAACTTGTAGGTTGGTTAAACACACCACAAGCAAAAGGTTTTAATTACATCACAAATAATGTAAGTAGCACTGCTGAATATATGTCTTGTGGGGAAGATGGCAATGTCACAATTGAAGTTTCCAATTCAGAATCAAAGATAAAAGCTACTGTAAATAACAACCAACCACATATCACAATCAATGTGAAAGTAGAAGGAGATATAGATGATGTTCAATGTAGCAAATTAGATTTGTCAAAAGAAGAATCTCTAAAAACAGTCGAAAAAAAACTAGAGAAAAAACTGAACTCAGCTATGGAAGAAGTCATTAACGCAACTCAAACGGAATTTAATAGTGACATTTTTGGGTTTGGGGAATATGTTCACCGCGCAGACAAAACGTACTGGAAATCAGTTAAGAATAATTGGGATACAGCATATCAGAATTTAACTTTTAAGGTAAACACAAAAGTAGAAATCATTCGTACCGGCACCATCACTGAATCTTTCCAAAAAGAAGTTGAAGAGGGATCCTAAATGTGGTTATTACTAGCTTTATCCTTTATCACTATAGCCGTTATTAATGGGAAACATATCTATAAACATTATGAAAAGATAGATCTCGTTGTGTTTTCTCTGTTTTATTTTTTAAGTACTATGTTTGCTGTGGCATTATTCTTGGAGCTCCCCATTCCTAGTCCTTTAAAAGGCATTACATTTATCTATCAACCATTGTTAAAATTACTATCCATGTGAGCATTGATAATTGAAAGGTGGTCCTGATTATGAACAGCCAAGTAAAAATTAATCAAAGACAATTTGGTATATTACTCATGTTGTTTGTAATCGGTACATCTATTTTGCTTACTCCTGGTTCAGCCACTGATGCAGCAAAACAGGATGGGTGGTTAGGTGTGTTACTCGTTCTTCCAATTGGTTTAGTATATTTGTGGTTCCTAAATCATATCTCCATAAAATATCCTAATTGCAATTTGTTAGAAATCAATGAAAGGGTGTTTGGTAAATGGCTAGGTAGAGTTATTTCTCTCTCTATTGGAGTTTTTGGAATGATTACCTCAGCAACTGTCCTGTATATAATTGGCGATTTTATGGCTATGAATATCTTACATTCAACTCCTACGGTTTATGTCAATATTTTATTTATGGCTGTTATTATAATGGGCTTGTTATATGGTATAGAAACCATTGCAAGGACTGCTGAAATTTTTGTGCCTTGGATTTTAGTTTTACTAGTATTTATTATCCTTGCTAGCCTACCCAATATTAATTTACACCATGCTCAACCTATACTAGAAGAAGGGATAAGCCCTGTCTTATCAGCTACTTTATTTGAATTATCAAATTCAACACTTACTATGTTCATCCTTTTCATTATATATCCTAAACTAGTCAACAAGAATTCTAAAAAGGGTAATACTTTCTTCCGCCCTTATGCCATTGGTATCTTTTTCATAACCTGCATTACCTTCATAACCATAACAGTACTTGGAGATACCTTAACGTCCATACAATCGGTCCCTACCTACATGTTAGCGAAAAATATCCAACTTGAAGGCATGATTGAGCGAGTGGAAGTTGTTCTGGCTATCTCCTGGATATTGACTGTTTTTTTCAAGCTTTCTATTTACTTTTATGGAACTCTTCAAGCTATCACGTACACCTTTCAAATAAAGAATTACCGCTTGATTTTAGTTCCTATGGCCATTGTTTGTATCTGTCTTTCATTGATTGTATATCCTAATGTTTTATTTGCATCTGAATGGGATTCTACAACGTGGATTGCTTTTTCCATAACATTCGGTGGTGTATATCCCTTACTACTATGGATTGTTGGAACTATACGCAATAGATTTTCAAAGGTCAAAAAACGAGGTAAAAACCAATGATGCATGAAAAAATTAATCGAAATCAATTATTCACTCTTATCATTTTTTTTGAATTAGGCAGCACCTTTCTAGTCGGTCTTTCATTAAATGCTGGAAAAGACGCATGGATAGTCTTACTTTTAAGTTTGCTTGGTGGACTTGGATTGCTTATGGGTTATTTAAAATTGTATTCCTATTACCCAGACTTGTTATTTACTCAATCTGTTATCAAAGTACTTGGCAAATTAATTGGATATCCCATTGCGCTACTCTATTGCATCTATTTCTTTTATATTGGAGCCCGGGTTCTTCGTGATTTCGGGGATTTATTAGCTATTACTATCCTTCATGGCACCCCTCTCTTTGTTACGATTTCCTTATTCACAATCATAATTGGTTTTGGTGCATACTTAGGAATTGAGGTATTAGCACGTACTGGAGAAATATTTTTGCCTTGGGCATTGCTAATGGGTGGATTGTTCATCTTCTTTGTCTATATAATGGGACTACCACAACTAGCCCATCTTCAACCAATGTTAGATAAGGGCTGGGAAAATGTTTGGTCCAATGTTTTCCCTTCAGGGATAACGTTTCCATTTGGAGAGATTATTGCATTTAGTATGCTTTATCCTTATGTAAATGAGCAGAAGAAACTTGCTACAACAAGTTTGTTTGGAGTATTGTTAAGTGGCCTTATCATTACATTTATGAGTGTTACGATTATTTCGGTGTTAGGGCCAAACTGGGCAAAAAGTTCCGCTGTTCCAGTACTTGATACGATTTCTATGGTTAATCTTCAGGATTTTATTCAAAGACTAGATCCTATTGTTATTATATTAATGGTAATGGCAGGTTTTTTTAAGATTGCATTACTTTTTTACGTTGCTTTTATTGGATTGAATGACCTATTATCCATACCTAAAAATAGAAAAGGATCATTTGTTATAACACTAGGAATAATGATGATTACGATTGCGCTTGTTATGAGTGAAAATTATATAGAGCACACAGAAGTAGGTCTGAAGATAGTACCGCTTTATATACATGTCCCAATGCAAATTGTACTGCCTTCCATTCTGATTTCCATTGCGTTTTTTCAAAAGAAACTAACAAAAAACTAACCCCCAAGATCAAATACTTGGGGGAAGGAACGATTATTTAGAAAATCGGGAAATCACTTGCTCTAATTTCTCCGCCACCTCGGAAGGGCTTTCTGAAAGTTCTTCATTTGTAAAGTGAGTACGTACATAACTTTCATCTGCATCAAGGGCTTCAGCAAGTAATCCTCCTAACCCTTTTGCACGACGATCCACTTGTAAAACAAGATCTAATCCACTTTCTTTTGGAAAGAAAAGTATTTCTAATTCATCTAAGTCACTTCTAAACTTTCCACCTGGAGAAAATTCAAACTCTTGGACAATTTGATGATTTTTTGCAAATTCAACTTCTACTTTTCTCAAAGAAAAGCCAAGATCATGCTGAACAGCCGTTAATACGGTTTGAACATTTTCTGATGGGTCTACATGAATATGATCACGGTCCTGAGGATCCAACGCCATTGGAATGTCTAATCCGGTTTGAAACCAAATCGGAAGCCGACCGAAGCTTGCAGGCGTATCAAGTGGTAATCTGAAAGAAAACTCTATTTCTTTCTCTTCTTCTTCTTGTAATGTAAAGGCTTCTGTTATGTTAAAGCTATGAAGAACTTCCTCTTCACGCACCTTGCGATCATCTACTTCCTTTATTACCTCAGTCATAAGGAAAAGGTTGATACGATCAATTTGTTGCGCAGCATTTCCACCTTTCATTACAACTTTCCCATTCACTACCTCACCTGCTACATATCTTTCTTTCTCTAGTTGTGTATCCACCTTAGCAGCTCCCACACCTAGACTAGCCATAAATTTCTTAAACAATAGCATTCATCCTTTCCGTATAAAATCTTACATACTTTCTACGAACCATGATACGACAAGGTTTCTATCATTTCATAGGGAAATGCATTACATCAAAAGAATTTGTGCTTACTGATTCTTCTTACCTGTTCCAAATAAAGCCGTTTATCTTGAAGACTTGCATTCGAGATAATTTCTTTTTGTTCATTATAAAAGGAATGTTTCCGTTGCATTAGTTAGAATAAAGATGGCCTTGGAACAACTTGCGTCTTGCCGGCGAGCTGGCAAGCTACCTTCGGGAAAAAACGCCGTCAGGGTATCTCGCCTACCTCTTTCTCCGGCGGGAGTCCCCTTGTTCCCAGGCCACCTTTACTTTAGTCGGGAGGATGGAAACATGGCGTTAAACCAAAAGAATGCAAGGATGGGCCGGGAAATTGGGTGGAGGCTCCTATTTTCAAAAGTAGCTCCTGTTTTTCGATTCTCGCTCCAAAAGTAGGGAAAGTCGCTCCGGAGCCCATGTTTTAACGGATTGAGTTCGCTACATCCTGTAGTAAACTCGAGCGACCTCACGTCGTGTGAGCCACAGGAAAGCGAGCTATTTCCCGGTCCATCTTTCCTCTCACTTAACACAACGGAAACATCCCTCTCCCAGAAAAGTTATCTCGAATTCAAAGCCTTCAAGATTATGCGTCTATAATGGAAAAAATAATTCAAAAAAGAGCATTGTAGTTACACTACAATGCTCTTCGCAGTATGTTATAAAAGAATCACACCCAATACAGTTGCTACTATTAAACCTATTATTACAGGAAAGAAATTCTTCCTTACTAGTTCCAATACGGGAACTCCACAAAAGCCTGCAATGGCAATCATAGATGACCAGGCAATAATAGTTCCTCCCCCGGTCCAAATAGAGCCCATTTGACCAATTGCAGCAAGTGTTCCTGGATCCATACCATTACCAGCTAACGCTCCAGACAGAGCTCCGGTTAATGGTAAACCAGAAAAACCAGACCCATCTAGTCCTGTAATAATCCCTATAAGAAGGATGCTAAAGGCTGCTAACAAGTTGCTCTGTGGTAAATACTCCTGGGATGATTGAACAAGGTCAAATAATAATGCTGGGGGTGTCTGGTCATTTAAGGAAAGTATTGCTCCAGAAAAATCAGCACTCCCTAGAAAGAAGAAACCAGCAATGGGTATCACAGGTCCCATCGCTTTGAATGCAAATACAAACCCATCTGTTATGTGATCGCTAATGTAGTCAAGAGCACGGTGACGACCAAAAGCTACCGTTGCCAGTAACAAAAGCATGACCGCTACTCCGCCTATAAAAGCTGCACCATCTCCACCTTCGAACCCTCCCATCCGACCTGATCCTAATTTTGTAGCAACCATAAAAATCATAACCGCTACCATCGACATGGGAACGAGGATTGCAAACAACTTACTCCATAATCCAATTTCCTTGCTTTTAGAGATTCGTTTATGTTCGTTTTTTGCCAACCCTTGGAGTGCGTTTAATTCACCTTCTATTAGTGGATCATTTTTATCACGGATTGTCTTCCTATTTAACATATAAGCTAAACCAATTGCTACTACCCCAGTAATAATGGAAAGAATAAGCGCTTTATCTATTATTTCAGATGGCTCAATACCTGCAGAACTAGCAGATAGGCCAGGCGCTACTTGCATAATATAGTCAGATGATAACGCCATTCCTTGACCTGCTAGTGCAACAGCCATTGCAGCCATCATAGCTGGTAAACCAGCTCGAACAGCTGCTGGTACTAACAACGCACAAATCAGAGGAACCGCTGGAGTTGGCCAGAAGAATAGTGAAATGACATACGTAATACCAACCAAAACAAAATAGGCAATATGACCATTTGTCATCACCTTTTGTACCGGTTGAATCATCCTTCTATCTGCTCCAAGGTCCTTTAATGCCTGTAAAAGAGCTACCATAAATGTAATGATTAAGAAAATATTAAACAGTTCCTTTGCAGCGACTAAGTTTGCATTAAATACTGCAGTAAAACCACTTACAACATCACCTTTATATACCCACGCCACAATAAATGTACCTAATAACGTTGGTAATACAACACCTTTTCGAAAAACCATCGTCAAAATGATAAGTAAAGTAATGGCTGCGTATAACCAATGCGTAACAGATAATTCCATGGCAAACCACTCCCTATAAACTAACATGTAGTGTGATGTACTATATGCACATACGCCTATAGAAGTGATACGGAAAAGTATATTGAAAAGGTACAATTAATTACCATTTAAGTGTACTAAGGAAAACTCGGAGCGTCAGGTTAGCGAGGATTCACACAGGACATGGGTTGGTTCGATGTTGCTGTGTGATGCAGCGGTCTTAATGGAACCTACATCACCACAGAATTTCACCTGATTCTGTATAAAACTAATGAAATACATAGAGGGATAGCAATCGGTTTTTGACTTATCGTAAGGAGGAGCAAGAAATTTTCTAAGCGGTAGGAGCTAAGAAATGGAGCTAGACAATGTAAGTTTAAAACCTATTTTTCTTTACTAAAAAAAGCAATGCATAGCTGCATTGCTTTTTCCGTCTCTATATTTATTTCCAGTCGTCTCTTATTCCCAAATTTGGGTTCTTTTTATATATAAGCTTAAGGAGGTTAATGCGGTGAAAAGAGTATTATCTTTTATGCTACTTAATAAAAGAAAGGGAGAAATTTAAGTAACTCCAACAAGGAATAAAGACCTAATGCTTTTTTACCAAATATAAACCTCAACTATAGATTACCAATAAACCAAAAAATGGTCAAAACGATAAAAACTATTATAGACACAAAAACACCCCATTCAAGCGCAACCTTCACCTATTCATCCCCAATAATTACCTTTTTAACACAAACTAGAGTATTTCTTTTCTTACTAAAGGGGAATGTAGCAGATTTGGTTATAATTTAATCTAGCTATGAACCTTGGCAGCTTGCTTCAGACCTATCCCCAATGGAACAAAAGCGCAATCGCCCGTTTAGAGACGTATATGCTGCGTCCTACACGATGTAGGTCAGTTCGATGTTGCTGCACGATGCAGCCGTCTTAATCGAACCTCCACCCCTCCAGAACTTCCCCTTAATCCGTAGGAGATAAAGGAAACACGAAAACATGAGTGATTCGAAGTTAACTTATCGTACGGAGACGAGGGAAGCATACTAGTCGCTGGCCGCTGGAGAGGGACATCTACTCTATACTTATTAAGTTTTACACAAACCAACATTTTTATAGTACGCTAGACTACAAAAAAGAAGCAACGAATTCCGTTGCTTCTATATAGGTGTATCCAATAGTTGCTGGACACGTTGGATATTTTGTTTTGAAATTTGAGCCGCCTCTTCGTACCCATTAAAATACACTAGATAACTTTTTCCCGAAGTTTGTATCCTAGCAACATGTGTGAGATTGATAATGAAGGAACGATGAGACTGAACAAAGCGATTGTCTAGATAATCAAGAAAATATTCCAGCGTTTCAGATGAAGAGTATTGTTCATCCAATGTATGAATAACCGACTTACGATCATTCTTTTCAATAAACAAGATATCATCCACCTGGATGTAATACATAGAACGGTTAAATCGTATAGGAATTCGCGAAAATGCATTTGCTCGTTGTGATTGTTGAGGTTGCTTCTTTTCCAATATAGCCTTTCCTCTTTCCAAGGCCAACATAAGCCTGCTCATTTGAATAGGCTTCAATACATAATCTACTGCATATAATTCAAATGCTTCGACAGCAAATGATTCATGCGCAGTGGTGAAAATGTAATCAAGGGAAGGCATACTCTTTTGAATCTCCCGAATTGCTTCAATTCCCTTTATTTTCGGCATTTCTATATCACAAAGGACTAAATCAGGTTGATGTAGTAGTGCTTTTTCTATTAGTTCTTCCCCATCTCTCGCCTCATCGATAATTTCGAACGAATCCATTACCATTTTTTCAATCATTTGTCGAAGTAGCTTTCGCGAAGCTTCCTGATCATCTGCTATTAAAATGCGATATGGCATGTGCATCATCCTACAACTTTATAATATTTATAGTACTAGTATAAGCGAAAACGGTTACTTTGTTTAGGGTTTGTTGCATATTACCACACTTTCTCAATCTTCTTTGTACATGTATCTACGAATCATTTCAGAGAAGTGAGAGACACGAAGTGGTTTGGTCATGTAATCATGAAAACCAGCTAAAAGACCTTTTTCTATATCTCTTGGCATTGCATTGGCGCTGATTGCTACAATTGTTATATCTTTTGTTTCTTGAATTCCTCTTAGTTTTTCAAGCACTTCATATCCATCTATCCCCGGCAAATTTAAATCTATTAATATTAAGTCAGGCTCATGTGCTTGCGCTAAATCTATCCCTATCTCCCCATTTACTGCAGAAAACAATTCAATATCCTCATATTTTCGAAGAATCTTTTGAACTAAATGCAGGTTAGCTGGATTGTCTTCTATATATAATAACTTCTTTTTATTTTGGAAGGTAAAAGGTCTACCTTCCTGTTCATTTGACTGAGAATGATTTATTTCCTCGACC
Organism: Pontibacillus yanchengensis; assembly: GCF_009856295.1. Taxonomy (NCBI): domain Bacteria; kingdom Bacillati; phylum Bacillota; class Bacilli; order Caryophanales; family Bacillaceae; genus Pontibacillus; species Pontibacillus yanchengensis. The sequence continues at coordinate 657,644 of NZ_WMEU01000001.1, forward strand.
TCATCTACTAAAGGAAGTTCAATCCAAAATGTACTACCTTTCCCGACTTGACTTTTCACCGAAATGGTTCCATTCATCAATGCAACTAGCTGCTTTGTTAACGTTAATCCAATGCCTGTACCTTCAATTGGACTATTTTCTTTCACTCTGGTAAATGGTTCAAAAATGTGATGCATTTCTTCCTCTTCTATCCCAAAGCCAGAGTCCTCTACAATGAATTGCATGTAATTGTTTTGTGTATAACAGCTAAAACGAATTTTTCCTTTATCTTCATTATATTTAACTGCATTTGATAATAGATTGAGCAACACTTGCTTTAATCTGGTCCGGTCAGCATAAACATACGTTGACTTATATGATTCTATGGATTGTTCCAGTGTGATTTCTCGTCTATCTGCTAAGGGCTGAGTAATACTCAATACCTCCTCAACTACTGGTGCGATTTCGACTGGCTCTATGGAGACAGTAAGTTTTCCTGATTCTATTTTTGCTAAGTCGAGTATTTCATTGATTAAGGTTAATAAGTGATTACCTGCCTTGATGATCTCTTCGACATTCTCTAATTGAGACTCATTTAATGCCTCTTCTGCGTCAAATTCAAGTAGTTGAGCAAAACCTAAGATAGCGTTCATTGGTGTACGAAGTTCATGACTCATGCTAGATAAAAAATCAGATTTAGCAGCAGAAGCACGCTCAGCCTCTTCTTTTGCATGTCGAAGAGATTCTTGTAGTTCTTTTAAATCTGTTATATCTCTTACACTTAGCACGAAATGTTTCTGTTGATCGTCGGAACCATATATCGGTGATAACCGTCCTTGGAACCAACGATGCCCGCTCATTGTTTGGATATAATATTCAAGGTTTTGTGATTGTTTTGTACGATCTACTTCTTTAATAGTAGACATAAATAATTCAGCATCTTCTTTAGGGAATATTTCTTGAATAGATGAGCGGATTAGTTCCTCTTTTGGTCGTGTTAATTTTTTTTCATCACTCGTCCATATATTTATATAACGCCCTTCATAATCTATACGCATGATTACATCATCAATAGAGGATATTAAAGCCCTTAAATCTGATTCCTTTTCTTCCACTTCAGATTGAGCACTTTCTAAATCTTTATATGCCTTTCCTAAATTCAGTCCCATCGTTGTAATACTACTGGATACTTGATCTAACTCTGCAATGGAAAAGGACTTTTGGCTTTGAAAGTAATTTCCTTTTCCTATGTCATCTACCATTTCATTCATTTCCACCAAAGGACCGGAAATTTGAAGACCCATCTGATGAGATCTGCGGTATAGATAGATAAAGTATAATAAATAGACTAAAAGTAACCCAGCTATCATAAGTGCACCAATTTTTATAAGATGAGCGTTTACAGTAGATATATTTTTATAAATATTACTTTCATTCACTACGACCATAAGCTTCCATCCTGTTTCAGGAATGGTTGACCACACAACGAGTTGTTGCTCGTTATTTAGGTTTGTTTGTGTCATACCATTCGTTTTCCCATCCATAACCGACGCAATATCCTGTGTTTCTTGGCGCTTAAACATATTAAATTCATCAGGTTTTAGCGTATTCTGCATGACTGCACTTTGGTAGGTGTGTTCATTCAATTCTGTAACCCCAAACACCTCTTCTCCTTGTTTTGGCAGAGCAAGAATTGTTCCATCATTCTCAACCAACATACCAAAGCCGCTCCAAGGAATATTTAAGTCTAATACTTTATTAGCTATATTTGATATCGTCACATCAATTCCTACTACACCTTCAAGAGAGTCCTGAACATATACAGGTGCAATCGATGAAGCTATCCAACCTTTACCTGCTGGATCTAAATAGGCATCCGTCCAAACAACTTCCCTTGATGGATTGTGTTCCTCCGTAGCTTTATTATAAAAATTATACTGAGGAATATACATACTATGGGAATATTGGTCTAACACATCAAAATAGGGATAAATAATATTTAGTGAATCATACGTATTCATATACACTGCAGAAGCTAACAAGTGTGTTTCATATATATCCTTCATAAGGGATTGAGTGGACAGGAGTTGAGCTACTTTTTCTTCATTATGTTGTTCAGGTGACCTTATGGCACTGTAGTACACTGCAGCACCATCACTATCATGATTGCGCTTTGAATAAAAGACACCTTCCCCAGAGTACCCTAGTCGCTGTCGATCTTCAGGTGAGAATTCCCCGGGTGTTTGTAATGCATTTATAACTTGTTTCCGGTACAAGTTCGTAGAATTGGAAATCGATTGAATCTGATTCGCAATAACTTCTCCTTCTCTAGAAGCCATTTGCTTAAGATCTTGATGAGCCTCTTCTCTTAAAGAATCAATTGTTGTACGTTTCGACCACTCGTATGTAACAAAATACATGCCTATAAATAACAATTCCACCACTAACAACGGAATAAGTGCAGTCCGAATAAAAGAACTCCAAATCCATTTCATAAGTGGCCGTTTTTGAGGGTGTTGCTTCACTTAATATTCACCTCTCTTTTGAACCCATCACCTTAAATAGAAGGTAGTTTATTACTATTCACGTATAATTTTTGACAGCAAAAAATGATCAACTAGACTAGACTAGCTGATCATTGATGTTTTTTACACATCAAAGGTTTGGAATACATTCTTCTTAGGGATTTTATATACATCTTCCCCTAGTAGATGATTGATAATAACCTTATTTCGATGAACAGCCAAACCTAAATTGGTAGAGCCAACACCATGTGTATGCGAAATTCCACTATGGACATAAATTTCATTCCTACTATCTTTTGTTTTGGCAAGACGATAATCACTAAGAACTTTGTAACGACCTTCCTCGTCCCATTCTAATAGAGATGTTAAATTGCGAATGAAGTCTGGTACATATGGTTTGTAACCTGTGGCTGCTATTACCACTTCACTTTCATGAGTGAACCGTTCTTGCTTTTGAGTATGCAAACATTTAATTTCATATGCATCTCCTTCATCTTTCTTGCTAATATCTTCAACTTCAGATAAGACACGCAAACCAACATTCACTTTTTCTGTACCTATTGAATTTTCGTATAAGAGGTTATAAATATCTGTTATGGTATGATTACTTATTCCTTTATAAAATAAGTCTTGTGTTGCAAAGACTTCTTCCTTTTGACTTTGAGGAAGCTGGTAGAAATAATCAACATAATCTGGAGAAAAGTGCTCTAAACTTAATTTCGATTCTTCCATAGACGCAAAACCTGATCTAGTAATCCAATCTAACCGATACCCATAATCACGTTGCTCCTTTAAAAGCTCACGAAATGTTTCAGCTGCACTTTGACCAGAACCAATCACAGTAATAGATTCTGCACGTTTACACCGTTCTTGATGAGATAGAAATTCTGCAGTGTGGAATACATCCTCATTAGGCAAATCTCGAAAGGAAGGAGGCATAGTAGGAACACTTCCCGTCCCCATTACAATATGTCTACTTCTGTACCGTTCTTTATCACCTGTCTCAACATTCATAATGTCTACTTCATAATGTTCTTCTCCATTTATGTGGCGAATATCTACTACTCGTTTTCCAAACTTGCAACTATTAATTTCATTAGCTACCCATTGACAGTAGTCATTATACTCTCTTCTTGGAATATCAAGTCGTTGTAAAAAATAAAATTGATACATGCGTTCATGTTCATTTACATAATTCAAGAACGTGTACTTACTTTTCGGATCTGCCATAGTTACCAGATCTGCGATAAACGGAACCTGCATAACTGTCCCTTCAATCAACATACCAGGGTGCCAGTTAAATTTTTTAGTTTGCTCAAAAAAGAGTGCGTCAAGCTCAGGTTGATTCTCCAATAATGCAGCAAAACTTAAGTTAAACGGTCCAATCCCTACGCCAATTATATCATACATCGTTTTATGTTCTTTCATTCCGTCACTCCTCAGTTGAATTACCATCGTGTATTTTATGTATTCTACTTTTATGTTAGCACAAAATGTAACATCCTGTAACTTTAATGCGAAGTAAGAAAGGCACCTACCAGTAATGGTAGATGCCCTTATTATTCCAAATTTGTTGATAATATTATTCGCCTAACCTTACAACAGTACGTCCTTTAACCTTACTTTGTAAAATATCACTTAATGTCTGTGGTAGATCTTCCAAGGAAATTTCATGTTCAATTGAATTCATCTGATCTGGCTTTAAATCCGTAGCAATTCTGTCCCAAACCTCTTTACGAGTCTCCATAGGACAGTAAACAGAATCAACTCCTAATAAATCTACTCCTCGAAGGATAAATGGCATAACTGTTGTCGGGATTTCAACCCCTGCTGTTAGACCACTTACTGCGACTGCTCCTCCGTACTTCATTGAACTGAGCACAGAAGCTAGAGGCTTACCACCAACTGGGTCAACTGCTCCAGCCCATGTTTGCTTTTGTAATGGTTTTACTTTTTCAGGGGTTACATCTTCTCGACTTATTACGTCTGATGCACCAATAGACTTTAAGAAGTTTGCTTCTGATTCTTTTCCAGTTGAAGCCACTACATTGAACCCTCGCTTCGATAGCATAGCAACAGCCATACTACCTACACCACCAGTAGCACCTTGAACAAGAATTGGGCCATCTTCTGGTGTCAATCCATTTTGTTCTAATTTATGAACCGATAATGCAGCTGTAAACCCTGCTGTTCCAAATGTCATAGCCTCTTTCATGTTCATTCCATCAGGTAAAGGGACAATCCATTCGCTTTTAACACGGGCATATTCACTAAAACCGCCATCATGTGAAACACCAAGTTCATAGCTCGTCACTATAACTTGATCGCCTTCTTGATAACGTTCATCTGCAGAATCCACCACTGTACCTGCTAAATCAATCCCTGGTACCATTGGGTATTCTGGGACAACTTTTGATTTAGGAACTGTAGCTAATCCGTCTTTATAATTTACACTTGAATATGCAACCTTTATGGTTACATCTCCTTTAGGCAAGTCTGCTTCTGTTCGTTGTACTATTTCAGTTGTAACTTTGTCTTCTTGTTTTGTTGCTAGTAATGCACGAAATGTCATAAATAGACTCCCTTCTTTATTTGAAGACTAACCCTTTCACCATACTATGTAATAAACTAAATCAGCAAATGTTGCGCATAAAGTAAAGCATAAACGTCCGTTTACCGGAGTACAAACTGATCCCATAGGACGTGGGTTGGTTCGATGTTGATATAATCGAACCTTTATCTCCCAGATTTTCATCTACGCCTTACATGTAAGAATCACCAACTCATACTACTATCTTTACTATAAAAAAAGAGTAAAGGCAAAACGCTGTACTCTCTGATATAGTTATTGTTGATTGTTGACTTGTTTTTTTAATTCTTCAATCTCTGTCAACAACTCAGAAACCATGTCATCGCTTTTACGCAACTCTTCTCCTAACATTTTGATGGTCTCTTCTTCCCAAGCAAAAGGATCACCTTGCTCTGGAGTTACTGGTAAATCTATATATTCCTCACCATCTAACTCATTCGGTGAAAAATAAATATGAACCTTACACCCATCATCCCCGTTAGCAATTCGTTCCTTAATAGTAACTTTACCATACCCAAAATGACGAGAAGCTATGCCACCAAACACACTGGATGTCATCATGCATAGATGAGGTGCGTCCTTAACTACATCCCCAAATGGACATTGATGAGCTTTCACCACTACACAATCAGGATGAACAGACTCAATTTCGAAATGACCTCCGATTGCATTTTTAATATCTATAATTAGTTCGGCATACTCATCCACAGTTAACGTATGATAATGATTTAAAAAGAACCCCTCTATCCACTCTCCTTTTCGTATCCCTAACTGACGAATGTATTCTTCAGCTTTCGCACCAACACTTCGTTGATGTATGTTGGCATATTGGGTGATTAATTTCGACAAAAAGAGCTGGCTACTTAATTGACTTCCCATCACATTCACCCCTGTTTCTTACCTAACTAAAATGATGTATTTGCTATACTACTATTACACTAAATCCGAGTTTCGTAAACATTTTTCAAAGAATTCAATCAAGCAAACATTTCCTATACATATTTAATGAACTTGGAATGAATAATCCATCTTGAGACAACCTAATACAAAATTAGAAAGAGGTGTCAGGATGGAAAACCAGTCCATGATGGAAGAATACAACACAGCCGATCTATCCGATGAAATGCTCCATGAAATTAAAGCGTTAGAAAACGAATTTAGAAACGAGTCGGATGAGCAGATTATTTTAATTGCATACACTCACAAATAAAAAATTTCCGGGGGGATTACTACAAACACCCCCGGAAATCTTTCACAAAAGGATTTGGTGGAATTCAAATCAATTAATTATTTTATTACGCATAAGTGAATCCCGCTTTGTATGCACAGTGTGTGCTCCTCTCGCTTTTACCCCTCTACTGTAACGGGTTTTAGATTACCTTTACTATAGTGGAAGTATTTGGGGTCTTGTTTCTCCTTGACTACTTTTATAACCTTTTGGTTTCCCTGATTTTTAATCAGAGCGGCCTTACTCGTGGTAGCATCAGCGACATCTGCTTTTTCAAAGTGATCTTTATTCCATCGATAAATCCAAACATATGGAGGTAAAGCTCTCTTAGAATGCGATACAAGCTCTTTCGAATCATCATTGTCAATGTTTATCAAATCACCATTACCTGCTGTTAATAGATTCACTACATTCTCATTTTGGAAGCCTATGACATTCATTTCATTCGATGTAGGTCCCATACCTCCAGTAATGAGTATTTCGGTTTGGTCATCATTGGTAACATCCACTTGTTGTATATCGACCGTATCCATACCATATTGTCCTACAATGCCAATGTCATAATAGGTATCATTTACGTTTAAAATAGCTTTTACCTTTTTCTTTTCGGAATTAGTTTCTTTCTGTTTGGAAAATGGACTATAAAACATTAGGGATCCTTTTTTATCTTTAGTGGTACTAACTGCTTTCGTCCCTACCTTTTCCCATTCATCCTTAGGTTGCGTTGTTTTTAACTTCTTCACGTCAGCGGGCTGGAAGGTTAGTTTCACCTGATTTCCTTCACCCTTTTTAGGTGTTTGCTTTTCTCCATTTGTTTCACTTTCTTGCTGATTTTCCTGACTATTTTGATCTTGTGGTGTCACTTGGTCTTCATTATTACAAGCACTCAACAAGCATATAATACTTGTTCCAATCAGAAATAGCTTCCACTTCATTGTCAAAACCCCTGTCTTATGTATTGTCGTATGTCTATTTCACAAAAGAGAGAGGTTTACACATCTATACTATTATTCAGGACGTATTACTCACAACTCATCTCCGAATCAATCGCGGTTGCTTCCAAATGATAAAACTTAGTAATGCGGCACAAGCCAAAAATGAAGGAAACATATACCCTAAATTATATGTCAGAGAATATACCCAAACAGATGTGTCTTCAGGAGCTAGGTAATCAAAAAACACAATTCCTCCCAAAAAGTGACTACAGAATCGCAGTACACTTCCTAGAAACGTAGCTAATATAAGAATCGTCATAAACTGCTTTGTATGTCTATCATGTAACGCACGATGAATAGAACTAGCAAACAATCCCGCCACTCCTACTAAAGCAAAGGCTAATGGATAATCCGTTATATATTGGAGGGGATGGACAATAAAAGGTTGTATAACAGAATTCAACAAACCAACAAGGACCCCTGTCACGACTCCCCCTTTAACTCCCCATCGAAAAGCCATAATTAAAATAGGAACCATCACAAATGAAATTGATCCCCCTTGGAGCCATAATGGAATAGACAAAAATGGTAGACTTAGAATCAAACCAATAGCAGCAAAAATAGACATTTCTATCATAAACAAAACCCTAGTGTGTTGCATAGTTGTACTCCCCTCCCTTTTTATTGATGCAATCTAGAAAATAAAACAAAAAAGTAAAGCAAGGGATTGCTTCTGAGATGGAGAAGACCTATTTACTATGAACCATCACGAAAGCCACATCCCTACGCTAGTATTACTTAACAGGTCAATAAGGGTTAGAACAAACTCTTCACTCTCAGCCAATTAGGCTCCCCTTGTGGTTTGATACACTGTTTTTTGTCACTAATTATAAGAATATGATTCTATTCTTGCAAGCAAGTCGAGAAGTCGGTTTAGTTTGCTACAGGACGTAACTAAAGAAAAGCGCAAGTGCCCTGTTAGCAACATATATGCTGCGACCAACACGACATAGTTTGGTTCGATGTTGACTAATCGACCGGAGGTTAGGGAAGGATACTAGTTGCTGGAAGTGGCCTATATAAAGGGATATAGGTGTACAAAAAAACATTTTAATAATTTCCTATAAGGAACAAACGTTATCAAATTAGAAAAGAATGCAATTTGATTAATTTTTGTTTGAGATTTCATTTATACAGTAAAATGACAGAGGAACTAAGTCTTTCTTTTCCTTTTTTTACCATTATTTCATTTGTGGATAATAATAGTATTTTTATAGAGGGTATTTATAATATTCTCTATAAAGATTATCAAATATGCTAATTCCGTCAAAAAACGGCTGTGCGAAGCTTCCTTCCTTATCAACTGTCCAGGCTGTAGATAAAACGGAATGACAGTATCCCCACAAGAGTAAGCGATCTTTTTGAAGGGACAATTCTTCTGTAAATACATTTACCCGATCTTTAATAGTTTGGTAAGCATTTTTACCAGGTAAATTATTGAGCATGTATTGGATGAGATCATATTCTCTTTCCCCAACCAGCCCTTTGGGGTCAATAGACATCCATCCATGTTGTTCTGATGCTAGGATATTATAATGATGGAAATCTCCATGCAGAAGCCAGTCATGACGCGCTTATTGATTCAAGTATGTAAAAATTTCAAATGCTTTTTGAAACATCTGAGCTGAAATAGGCCCTAAACCACTAGGATTTTTCCTAACCAGTTCCTCAAGGTTCTCTTCCCTTATTTTTGTAGTATGTAAAGGGCACTCCTTTGGAACCTTTATATGAAGATTTTTCAGTAACCTTGCTGCAATAAGCGTCTCTTTTTGTTCATCCCCTACTTCTGCTAACGTATATCCTGGCGTTAGTTTTTCAAGTATTATGATACCTTTATTAAGATCAAAATCAAAGAGTGCATTCATTCTTTGATTTTGAAATAAGCTAATTGCTATGACTTCATCATGAAACTCAACTCCAGGAATGCACACTTTTACTACAACCTCTTTATTATTCTTCATCGTAGCGGGAGCTACATAATTAATGGATAAATGGTATGGTTCCTCTATCCTCATCTCCCACCTTTCTTCACAATATGAGAGCAGGGATGGCAATTCGTTTATCCATCTCTCTCCCTGTTCATTAAAATGAAGCCGGACATTTTTCATAAATGATTCTTGTTTTATCACCATTATACCCCCTTCCATTTAAAAGAAAATGTATTGATTTACATGTCCTTAGTACGAGCAGAAGCTTAGCTGCATTTTCCTACATTCAGTTTTGCAGAGCGTGTAAAAACGGACTTATTTTTTTAATAAGCCCGTTTTCCTTTACTATCCTCGCTCATATGGTTTAATCAATGAATATAACATATGAATGTAAGGTAAGCTTATGCCGGCTTTTTGTGCTAACCTTAATGCCCCACCTTGCAAATGATCCACTTCTAGAGGCAAGCCTTTACGTTTATCTTGATGCATAGAAGAAGTAGCTTCATCTGGTAATGATTCAAATTTTAAAATCCCTGCTTGAATACTTTCCTCCCTTAACGGAATATCAAAAGCATTTGCTAAAATCTTCATTTCCTTTAAGACATTCTTAGTGGCTTCATACGTTACTTGCTCTTCACGTATGGTTCCAACAGTAAAGTTCCCAGCTGTTGTAACACCCGAAAACGCAGTGATAAACATGTACTTCTTCCAAAGATCTTCCATAATATGTTGACTTTGTTTCGCTCTCATATTCGCATCAGCACAAACATGTTCTAATTGATTGCATAGTTCATGTTGCGAAAAATGAAGGGGGCCGAAATGAATGTCATGTAACTGACTGGAATGAACTACATGCCCTTTTTCATCTAATGTTGCAATAATATATGACAATCCACCTATAACGTTCTCTTCACCTAACTCATCCTGCAACGTGTAAATGTGTTCAATTCCGTTTAACAAAGGCAATACTTTAGCACCTTTTTGTACCAAATCCTTCAACTCTGGTATTGCACCTTGTAAATGATAACCCTTTACTGCCAAGATCACTAAATCTGTAAATTCTATGTCACTTACGTCCTCTACCACAAAAGGTTGTTCAAGGGTGTAATCTCCTTGAACACTATGTAGGTGCACCCCATGTTTGCGTAATTGTTCAGATCTTCTAGAGCGAACTAAATATTGAACCTGGTGTCCGATTTGCTCCCATCGAACTCCGAAATAAGCTCCTATGGCTCCTGCTCCAAGTATTGTTATATTCAATTCATCCACCTCTTTTCACAATTAGTGTATCAGAAAACGCTACCTTTTGGTTACAATTCCCCCTACATTAACATTAATCACTCTACGTTTATGATACCTCTACCAGCATCACACTTCACAAAAAACCCTAAAAAAAGTCTGCTCTGATAATAGAGCAGACTTTTAACACTTGTTATTCTAATCTTCTAAAATAGCTTCTGATCCACAACTGTCGTATCTACTTCTGAACCAAACCAAATGTTGAGTTTGTTTTTTGCTTTCTGTTTCACTTCCTCATCAATGTACATGGAAACTTGCAGCAACGCTGCCCCTAACGCTCCAAAATCGTCCGTATAGCCAACTCCCGCAGCAAAATCCGGAATAAGATCAAAAGGTAAGATAAAGTAACCTAATGATCCGATAATCGTTGTTCGAACCCAAACTGGCAGATCATTCTTTTGTAACGTGTAATATAAAAGCAATGCAGCGTAGACTACTGAATGTCCTGCTTTTTTGGCAAACAATTGTAATTTGCTCCAAAATTCATCTTTGGAAAAAAACTTATCCTTACCAGTTGTTGACGGTACAATTTGTTGGTTTAGATTTTTTTCCATATATATACCTCCTTGTTACTCAATGCCATGATAGTATCTAGAGAAACCTTGATTTTTAATCTATGTTTACCAATAACTAACCTTAGTAACCTTTTCCCTATCTTTACATTTCTATTTATATAATAAGCTATTTTTTTATTATATAGATGGTTTGCAATTGAAATATGATGGGTATTATATAAATAAATAATATAACATTTCTCATTACAACTTAAATCTACTAAATAGAAGCTATTTTGATAAAAAAAATAACCTCTCCTGAAACCGAAGAGGCTATTCATTCGTCTTATTTATAAATACTATTATTGATTCATAGCTTGATATAATGCCACTGAAAATGCTGCGCGAGTTGTAGCAGCGCTTGACTTGAATGAATCTGCTTTGAAGTATCCAGATTCATCAGAAGCACTAAGAAGTTCAATAGCATGGTTATCATCACCATTTGTCGTTTGTACTTTATCTGCTAATTTTTCTTCCAAATCAAATGCTCTATTCATCATAATCGCCATTTGCCAGCGTGCGATTGTTTCGTCTGGTTTGAAGTTGCCATCTGGAAAGCCTTTAATGATACCTGTTTTCTTCATAGCTGCAATGTCTTCAGCAAATGTGTGATTTTCTGCTACATCTGGGAAAGAAACAGATGAATTTGTATCTACTTTTAATGCATTGTTAATAAGAGCTGCCGCCTGACCACGAGAAATGGAAACATCAGGCTTAAAAGTGCCATCTCTATAACCATTAATGATTTTTGAAGCTGTAAGAGTCTTAACTGCTTCAAATGCCTTGTTATCTTCAGAAAGATCTGGGAATAACTCATTTTTATCAAAGTCTGCTACTCTACGAGCCGTAGCATATTTAGGTCCCCAATAAGGATTATCCAAAGATACAACATCAACACCCTCACTTGATGTAGCACTAATAAATTTATTGTTACCTACATAAATTCCTACATGGGAAATGCCTTGCTTATATGTATTCTTAAAGAATATTAAATCTCCAACTTTTAAATTAGATTTACTAACCTTTTCTCCTACGTTAGCTTGTGATCCAGTTGTACGAGGAATATCAATGTCCATCTTCTTAAACATATACTGCGTAAAGCCTGAGCAATCAAAACCGTTAGGTGATGCTCCTCCAAAAACGTAAGGTGTACCCATATGGTTTTTTGCAGCTGCAATTAAATTTTCTCCTTCAGATGCTGCCGAAACTTCTTGCGCATGACCAAATCCTAGTATCAGCGCTATCGCCATCCCCATTGCCAAAAGGTGTCTTTTCAAAATGCTCACTCTCCATCTCTTTATCTAATTTGTTCGACTTATGCTGTTAGAACCAATTCTACCAAAAAAATGGGCGACATAACTTTACAGGTTTATTACATTTTCTTTTCAGAGATATCAAAATAAGCTTCCCTATATTCATATTCAACTTAAAAGTATCACACATTAACAAGTTTCGAGTTCAATGTATGGGGAATAATGACAATGAAACATTGAATTAGGGGGGTATCACATTGAAACCATTTGTAAGAGAATATACGAATGATGAAAAACTTCAAAACGATGTACAAAAACTTTCTAATCACGGAATCCACAAAGATAATATTTATGTAATGAGTCATGATGATGATCGTACAGAACGAATCGCAAACAATTCTGATGCAAATACAGTTGGCTTTAAAGAACAAAATATCAGTGAAACTGTAGGAAATATGCTTAACAAAAAAGGAGATGAGCTTCGTAATAAGCTTCAGGACCTAGGCTTATTCGAAACAGAAGCAGAAACGTATGAGGAACGCCTTGACGAAGGTAAAGTACTATTACTTATTACAGAGACTGAAGATGTAGACAACATTATCTAATTACTAATTAATCTGGAGCATTCCACCCGAATGCTCCTTTATTTTTTGCTAGGGCAAAGAAGGGCACGCCCATTGGCGACGTATGGAGTGTAGTCTAAACAACGTATTGATTCAATGTTGCTGCGTAAAACGGGCTACTCTACTTTATGATTTCCGATAAAAATAAAAACGATTTGTAACAAATTTGTAATGTTTTGTATTACATACTTATTGCTCAGATTTTTTAAGAACCCCCTTCCGCAAAACTAATTTCAATTTCTTATTCTGGTAAGCACTCACATTGACATTAACACCTTAACGATTTAACGTATAAGAGGTTTAAATAGCGATAGCGCTAATATTTAATTCATTCTATACATCAACGTTTAGGAAGAGGTGACATCATGAAGCAATCTGCCCAAGCAAACCCGCTTTCTTTATTACCTTTTATCGTCTTTTTAGCAACTTTTTTTCTGGCTGGAATGATAACAGGAGATTTTTATCAAGTTTCTATGTTAATACCCGCAGTATTAGCAGCTATTACATCATTACTTATCTCCAAAAAGATAAGTCTATCATCTAGAGTTGAACAGTTTGCTCAAGGTGCAGGACACCCAGATATCATGATTATGGTTATGATTTTTCTATTGTCTGGAGCATTTTCTGCAGTGGCAAATGGAATTGGTTCTGTCGATTCGACCGTTAATTTTGCTTTAACCTATTTACCTCAAAATATGATTATTGTGGGAATTTTTATTATTGGCAGTTTTATATCACTAGCCATGGGTACTTCAGTAGGAACCATATCTGCATTGGCACCTATTGCAGTGGGAATTAGCGGCGAAACTGAACTTCCAACAGCAATTACTGTTGCTACGGTTGTGGGCGGAGCAATGTTTGGAGACAACTTATCTATTATTTCTGACACTACCATTGCAGCAGTACGTACGCAAAAAACAGAAATGAAAGATAAGTTTAAAACCAATTTTTTCATCGTAATGCCTGCAGCCTTTATTACCATAGGCACTCTTTTTGTAATAACATTAGGAAGTACCTCTACTGTATCTGCAGAATCATTTGAATGGGTGAATATTCTTCCATACCTCGGGGTACTTATTGCTGCATTATTAGGAGCTAATGTTCTAGCAGTATTACTGGGAGGTATCCTCTTAGCAGGTATAATAGGATTGACAACATCAGACTATTCTCTAATGAAGTTTATGGAACAAATTACATCGGGAATGACTGGTATGGCTGAATTGATCTTATTAACTATCATTCTAGGCGGCATAGTAGCTATGATCCAAAATAATGGTGGTATTCAATTTATCATGAATGCATTATCGAAAGGTGTTCGTTCAAAAAAAGGTGCCGAGGCTAGTATTGCAGGTCTTGTCAGTACGACAAACTTAGCTACAGCAAATAATACCATTGCCATCATTACAACAGGACAACTCGTAAAACAAATCTCAGATAATTATCAAATAGACCCTCGTAAATCTGCTAGCTTACTTGATATCTTTTCTTGTACAATACAAGGTTTAATCCCATATGGTGCACAGTTACTAACTGCAGCACAGTTTGGTGAAATATCACCCTTAGCCATAATCCCATATTCCTTTTACCCAATGTTAATAGCAGTGATGGGGACTATTGCCATATCAACTAATTTCCCGAGGTTTAAAACATCATCTTAAGTAATAATGTGTGGCCCGATCATTAGGGCCACAATTTTTTCCCTTTCAAAAATTTAATTTTTTACTGCATAAAGAATAAATTGCTCCAAACGCTCCTAGCGACTAGCAACTTCCTCACCCTCATCACGGTAAGTCAACATCTGATAGCTAACGCTCTTCGTGTTTAATTTATCTCAAAAGAACTTAGAAGTGGTTCTATTAAAACACTACGTCACGCAGCAACTTCAAACCAACCTACGTCTTGTGGGCAGCAAGTTTGTACGTCGCTAAACGGACTCTCAGAGCTCTTCTTTAAAAAATTTCATAAAAGTGAATCCTATTTAAAAGTCGTCACGTCTTATACATGAACGCACTATTAATCATAGGATTCATTAGCGAAAGGATGACGCAGGATGGGAGAACAAATTATGGTCAAAAAACATCCTTCTCATCAAGAAGAGGCAGTAAATGTACTAGAAATGGACTCTACTGAAGCTCTTGAAAAAATTATGGATGAATATGGAGACGATGTGAAACGATTTATTTACACTTATGTAAAAAATCAAGCAGATACGGATGATATTACTCAAGAAACGTTTCTTACCGTATATAAAAAGCTACACACTTTTCAGCATAAGTCTTCCCTTCGAACATGGATTTTTTCGATAGCGATTAATAAGAGTAAGGATTATTTGAGGAGTTTTCATACTCGTCACGACAATCTGTTTCAAAAAATGATTACGTATCTTACGGAGTCACAAGATAATGAGACACCAGAAAAACAGATTGTGGATGAAAGCGAGTCACATGAATTTATGACATTCATTTTACAACTCCCCATTAAGTATCGTGAAGTGCTGATTCTCTATTATTTTAATGATTTTTCTATTAAGGAAATCTCTCATTCTCTTAACCAAAAAGAATCAAGTGTTAAGACTCGTTTGAATCGAGCGCGAACCAGACTAGCGAATATCCTTGAGGAAAGAAGCAATCAAAGGAGTGATCTGTCATGAGCTTGGATCAAAAATTGAGAGGTATGAAAAATCATTATAAAGAAGAGATACCGACATCATTTTCATCGAAGGACAAAGAGGATGTATTTAAAACCATAAGTCAGGAAACATACCCTAAACGACCAAAATTCACCACATATTTATTAAAGCCTGCTGCAATTACCGTATGTACAACTGTAACCCTTTTAATCGGTGGTCTGACTGTTAATCAAATTGGTGATATGGAAGGTTCTTTTACAACACAACCTTTTGTCGTAGAAAATCATGATGTTCGGGATTCCATTAGCAATAAGAGTATATCCACACAAAATTCATCGGACACCTCTTTTGGAGGTGGAGGATCAATAGCTGTTCCTCAACAAACGCCTGAAATGAAATCCGAAAGTTATGACTATGATTCCCTGAAGCCTGGAGATCAAGTTGATGCAATGACTTTAAAAGAAATTAGACAAGAATCTCCAAGGACATATACGTTTAGTGGAGATGTCGTTGTTTCAGGAACACTCCGAAAAAAGGATGATACAGATGAATATCTGTTTCATATAAATGATTTAACCAAATCTAAGCTCCCTTTCTCAAAAGATCAAACAGGGATGATGTTGGTTGAATTAAACAATGCAGATGCTATTGTTAACACTCTGCAAGATGGCACTAAGAATGATGCTTATATGAAGTTTGTTATTTCTGAATATGTACACACGGAAGGATCAACTTCCTCCCCTATTGTAAGATCCATTACCGTGGATGGCATTATTCAGAACGGGGAATATCAAAAGGTCACTTCCCCATGAGTAAGTTTCCTCCCTATTCAAGATTAAACGAATAAAAGAAATGCCATGCAAGCTCCGGTTAGCGATAAGGCCGGGGCTATCTTTTTGTCCAATTCTCACATCTCCCCACCTATTAGCAAAGGGATAATTAACACAATAGTTCCAACTACAATCAACACCATCCCTCCAACTCTTGCTATTATTTCATCCTGATTATCATTTAATCGATTCAAAGTCAGTATTTTAAATCGTAACAGAAAACCTATGGTTACCATGACCATTCCAATCAATAAAACTATGGCATTCCAAAGCAACGCTAACACATCCTTTTATTATAAGAATAGGTTATCCTAATTACCTCAATAAACACATAAAGAAAAGCGAAAGCGCCAGTTCAGCGTCGTATCTGCTGATACCTACACGACATAAGTTGGTGGAACGATGTTGCTGCGTGACGTAGCGGTCTTAATCGACCCTCCATTTTTCCAGAACTTCACCTGATTCCATAGGAGATAAAGCAAACACGAAAATCGTAAGAGATACGATATTGCCTTATTCTAAGGAGTTGAGGGAAGCACAGTAGTTGCTGGGATCTGAACATATGCATGGCCTATATAACTTATTAGGTTATACACAAGTCTATATTTTTATTAATCCTAGCACATAAAAAGAACGTCAGGTAAATACCTGACGTTCTCGCACCTTTTAGTAATGTAGTTTATCTAATTTTGTTTCTACTTCTAGAAAGGCTAATAGGCTTTGAGCAAATTGTGCTTTCGTTACATCCTCATTAGGATTAAAGCTACTATCTTCTGAGTTAAGAATTCCTAATTTAGTTGCCAACGCAACGTGACCTTCGAATTCCATATCACCTGAATCATTGAAACCAGATTGGAATACCCCATCCATGCTCGCAAGTTTGTCATATCCTAGTGCTGTAACTAACAGTTTCGCCACAAATTCGCGCTCTGCATCCTCATCAGGATTGAAATTATCAGCATCATGATCAAGCATATTTCGTTGAATTGCTGTTAAAATATATCGATAATTCTCATTTTCTTTTGATACATCATCAAACATATCGATATCTTGTGAAGAATAATAACGATCATATCCTAGTGCAACCATCATATACTTAACAAGTTCACCACGAGAAACCGTTTGATCAGGATTCACATTACCTTCATCATCCAGCTTAAATACTCCATATTCAACCATGGTAAATAACGCTTCTTCCGCTTTATGATCATCAATATCTTTAGGTTTTTGTCTACCATTTGTATATTCTTTTCCTGTTTCTGCATTAATCCATTTCCCTGTTTTAGCATCATAAAACACATTATACTGGGAAATATCTCGTGTAGGTTGGTAAACAAGCATTGCATCTGTAACACGCTCTTCATCTTCTCTGGTTCTTGGTAAATGGTAACTTAGATCCATTGAATAATGAGATAGAATATCTTCTTTAGCTTTGTCTTTTGATAATACATCGTCTTCACTCGGGAATTCTAAATCATTCCAACGCATGTTATAGCGAAGCAATTCACCATTTTTGGTGGAAATGGAAACTCTCGCCTCATTACCTTCAACTAATATTCCATTTTCTTTACGAACAAATGTTACATCATAGGCAATCGGTTTATCACTGCCATTATATGTGCTTTCTTGTACTGTTGTTGCATATAAATGATCTAGCTTCGAAGGCGCAGCTTTTTTCACGACTTCTAGTGCTTTCTCTTTAGCTTCATCTTTCGTTGTGTTCACTTCAAAGTCTTTTGGTAATACCTCGCCATAGCGATACATCATATCATCTTGAAATCTCAATACTTGTCCTGTTTTCGCATCCACTTGGATACTAAGACTCATTGGAGCTGCTTGCTCTTGATCTCTATAATGAAATCTCCAGGTAGGGTTCTCAGATGGCATAGGACTATAATCTTCATAACGAGCATCTTCAAGAGTATATTTGTCTGGAATATCAAATGTATCCTCAACTACTTGAATCGCTTCTTTTTGTGTAAGCTCTTCGCCAGGTACTTCTTTTGAGGCAGTTTCTTTTGCAATGGGCTCTTCTGCTACTTCATAAGGTTCTTCTACTTCTGATAGTAGCTTCCCTTCATAATTTAACCAATCACCTGATTGAGCATCCATATATGCAGGTAGGTCATGTTCATAGTCATTCAACACTGGAGTATATTTTAAACTTGGTTCCACTTTTTCCCCTGTACGTTTTTCTAGATAAGGGTCTATATGGTAGCGTAGTTCTACATTCATTTGCTCTTCAAGGAGATCGAAAGCTTTTTCATTTGATAGTACATTTTCAGGCTCCTCAAAACTAACATCTGAACGCCAACTATAGTGAAAACCTCTAACTTCACCATCAGCCCCAACTTCAATTTGAATATTATTTTGATCAAATTGAATATCATTCACTTTTTGATTAAAGTGGACTCTGTATGCATCTTGCTGTCGTAACGGTCGTTCTTGATATCGTTCATTTGCTTGTTCATCAAGTGAAAGTTTGCCCATTTTGTCTGGAAACTCATCTACTATGTAGTTCTTGGCAATGGACACAGCTTTTTCATACTCGAAATCTGGAGAAAATGCACGATTAGGTTGCTCCCCGTGAAAATGCTTATTCATGGAAATGACGTCACCTGTTTCAGCATCTACACGGACATCAATGTGATGATGGTTCCCATCTTCTTGTTTACTCCAAGATACAGACCATACTGTAACGCCGTTCATATTATTATCAAACCGAACATTTTCATTTTGATAATCTTCAGATAGATCAACAAAAGATTTAGCTTTTTCTATAGCTTCTTCTCTTGAAACATCAGCGTCCTTAATGGCTTGTTGTAATGCAGCAGTCTTCATGTTTTCTACTTTTACGTTAGAGGAAGTTTCCGCTAAAGTTGGTGTTACACTTCCTGCTAATAATGCGGTGCATAGCACACCCGACATCCACTTTTTCTTCATTAATCTCTCTCCCTTTCTTTTATTACAGTAACCCTTTGAAAGAGGTTTTCAGAAAAACTGGTTCTTGGTGTCTGACTATTTGGAAAAAAGTTACTATATATATAGCTTACAATATCTATGTTTTTTTGGAAACAGAAACGCTGTATTTTTTTACAATCATTCCATAAATGACCAGTTTTGAGCTATTAATCTTTACGAACGTATGACAAAAACGTTTCAAAAATATAGAACAAAAGTTTTAATCGAACTTCACCTGGATATGAGATAAAGGAAACACGGAGAGCGGTAGCGATTCGATGTTGACTTATCAGCAGCAAGTTTGCTAGTAGCTTGGCGCTTGAGCTAGAACACTCCAAGATTAGTTTTGATCTTTTCAACACTTCTTATGTTCGCTCCAGGGTGCGTTTTGCTCTCTTCATCTCCTCAATTACCATTACCTCTCAATTTTAATCAAACTATCTCGACTTCATCTTCCACATTATGCCTCTTTTACTAAATGATTGATATGGAGACAAGAGACATAGAAAAATGCTGATGTATGAAACCATACATCAGCATTTTTTAAACATCTCGTTTTTTAAAAGTCACAATAGCTATATAAAGCATGATAGCGCCGTATGAGATAGCATAAATAATCATAAAGTTACTTGGAGCTGAAGCACTAGCGAACATCCCTTGTTGGGCAAAACTAATTGGATTATCAGCTGTATCAAATAAAAGCACAGTCATTTTACGATACATTGCGTCAACTGGAAAGACTAAACTTGTCACAATTCCAATATTAATCAATGCCGCCTTTTCCATCAGAGAACCAATTTGTTCCACAAAACCACCAATAAAAGCCGCTCCATAAAGAATAATGAGAACTATACCAGCATTTAAGGTAGACATACGTGTACTTAACATGACACCAAGAGTTACGAGAATAATAGGCTGGAGGATGAAAATACTTACAGCTTTCATTATTTGGAGAGCACCTATAGGTAACTCCATCATCTCTCCTCCAACAATTTGATGGATTAACGTGATGCTTATAAATAGCGCAATGGCATACATTACCAACAAACCACCTAAGCCAATTACTTTCCCTAAAACAAATTGCGTTCTGGAGATAGGTCTCATAAGCCACGTATCTATTTGATGACTATCCACTTCGCTTGCGATTGAACTTACACTTGAAAGAATAGCAAGCAAAGCTGTGATAAACGAGGAAAAGTATAATCCCACACCTAATAACTGGGAAGCGAAGAATTTGTTTTGTAACGCATTATCCATAGTGTTACTCATCATGGGTCCTGTTTCTTGCACAGCAAAATGAATAGCAACTCCATAAAGAGTAACGAACGCAATCGTCATTAAAATGGTTATTAGAAAGATACGCTTAGACACAATTTCTAGAAAGGTTAGCTTAGAGATTGTCCACATAAGCACCCTCCTCTTTCTGATTAACCCAATGCATAAACACATCTTCTAAGTGGGGAGTTATTGGCGTAACTTCAAATACCGGTACTCCTACTGATGCTAACTTTGAAATAAGTGCAGGTACTTGTTCTTGTTTTTCCATTTGAACTGTCCACCGTGTCAGTTCACCTTCGTCATTCTTCTTTTCATGATGTTTTACATACTCAGGAAGTTGATTCATATATTGATTAGAGCTTGCAGCAATTACGATTTCCACTTGAGCTTCAATCATCATAAGTTGTCGCCACTCACCTTGAACAATGTGCTCTCCTTTATGTACGATAGAAACATGATCACAAACGGTCTCCACCTCATTTAACAAATGACTATTCAAAAAGATGGTTTTACCTTGGTCTTTAAGGTATAGCATTAAGTCTCGAACATCTTTCCTTCCTATTGGATCAAGTGCTGAGGTTGGCTCGTCTAAAAAGATTAACTTTGGATCATTTAATAAGGCACATGCCAATCCTATACGTTGTGACATTCCTTTTGAATATCCTTTAATCTTTTCATGATCTCTCCCAGTTAAACCAACTAGCTCAATGACTTCTTCAATACGCTTTTTCCGTCCTCTAACAGGCATATTGCATAGTTCAGCATGGCTTTCCAGCAATTTTCGACCTGTTAACCAGTCTGGATAACGAAATAGCTCTGGTAAATAGCCTACCTTTTCGCGCGATTCAGGTTTTCCAATAGGCTCCCCTAACAGTTTTCCCTCACCACCGGTAGGATTCAATAATCCGAGCATAGTGCGTACAAATGTACTTTTTCCTGCACCATTTGGTCCTAAAAAACCATAAACAATTCCTTCACCAATTTCTAACGTAACATTGGAGATTCCACCTTTACCGTCATAGGTTTTCGTTAAGTTCGAAGCTTCAATCACATTCACGTTTTCCATTCCTCCCATACAAAGGGGCTGACCCCTATACTGGAATCAGCCAATTTTCTTCTAATAGATAACATTACTTATTTAGTTGGTTAGCCATGTCAACTAGTTGACCTTTAGAAGTTACATTCTCACCATCATGAGCATAGCTTTCTAACATATGAATTTGTTCATTACTTTGCCATACCAAAAAGGTATTACCTTGCTCTTCAACTGCATATCCCTTCATACCGTTTATGCTGACTTCTTCTGACTTGCTACCATTTCTCTGCACGTATGGAATCGGTAAAGTGTGTTCTAGGTTATCAATACTTTCCAGCTGTTGTTTTACATTTTCAGGAATAAACGGTAACGCAAGCATTGTGTCACGCAACTCATTCACCGATGCACCTTTTGGAACTGAAATTTCAGGTGTTCCAATGGACGTATAGGATACAGAGTTTCCATCTGATTCGTAATGTACACTAATTGTATCTTGTACTTTAACGGAAAAAGGTTTGCCGTCTAGGTTTTGGTCAAATGTTGATTCCGCTCCGATTTGTGTAAGCAATGCATTAGCTTTCTCTACATTGAGATTAAAGGTTATTTTTGAGGTAGGTTCCACACTGACATGTTCAATATCGTAACCTGAAATAGCAGGGACGTTGTACCCAGCCTGATTAGCTTCATTTCCATCATCAAAACTTTGATGCTCATTAGAATTCGATACTTCAATTTCACCTAACCCATTTAGACTCATCGTACCTTCCTCTTGGCGGCTTACCCAGCGCTCAACTTCTCTCAAGTCATTTTCGGTCATTTTAACCATCTCTACTTGGTTGACTCGAAAAATGGATAAAAAGTTGTCCGCAGCTACTTGAACTTGTGGAATTGCCAAAGACCCAAGAATTGTTGCAGCTGCTGTCCCTGTCATAATCCATCGTTTTGTTGCTTTTTTCATGTGATCCCATCCCCTTTTTGGTTTTAATGAGATTTCCTTTTCTTGAGAGTTCAATGTTTTTGATGGTTGGTCATGTTTATTCATAAATTGGTGCTCGAAGCGATTCCAAGCTGCTTCTAAATCTACTTCAACATTTGCTTCACCTAACTTTTCAGATCCCAAACTATCTAACTCTTGGAGTTCTTGCACATACGATCTGCATGATTCACAGGTTTCTAAATGCTGCATTACTTCCTTCTTCTCTTCTCTTGTTAGTTCATCATCTAAATAGGCTTGAAGTAATCCAAGATTAGCGCAGTTCACTTGAACCCTCTCCTTTCATTTGATTGTATGTACTTTTAAACCTCATCTTAGCTCTGGCCAGTAAGCTCCCCACTGAATTATGTTCAACATGAATGGCAGAGGCTATATCATAGTAATTATATCCGGAGTATTTTAACAAAAGTATTGTCCGGTCTCGTTCTGTTAATTTCTTTAATACTTCTTGAACTTCTGTAACATTTTCTTTTATCATGAATGTTTCTTCTATGGAAGCGACTGCTTGTTCAGAATAATGAGTTTGTTTCTCTTCTCTAGCTTTATGACGCTTTTCTGAACGAATGTTATTGTATGCTGTATTCACCGCAGTAGTCATTAACCACGCAGACATATGTTCAATCGTTTCCCAATCAGTATGATATAGCTTCATAAAAACCTCTTGAGCTATATCTTCTGCTGCTTGTTTATTCTTCACAATAGTCATCACTTTTCGAACAACTCGTGGATAGTACGTTTTGAAGAGTCGTTGAAACCTAATATAGGAAGCATCGTTATCTTGTGATGTCGTATTCAAATTCTCTATCACAGTAGCCTTCACCTCCAAAGCAGCTCCTCCTTTCGAACAGCTTTCATATAGGAGACACCAGTTTATTTATATTTGTGACAGGTTTATATAAAAAATATTTTTCTTTATATCATAGATGATATATGTAGTAATTACTAGAAAACGGCAAAGATAATCTCAGAACACGTTGTTCGTCGTCTATAGACATATTGTAGTAACTAAAAACTTTTGCTTATTTTCTTCAAACAAAATCCGGCCTGCATGTAGTAATCTGAATAACTTATAAAGTTTGACATAGGCAAACATTTTTATAAATTCAATGAAAAAAAGCCACCCTGAGTATGGGTAGCCATTGAGAAAGAGATTTATTTCTGTTAATGATAGGGTGATTAGGGAGTTCTTCAAATTGATTTATATTTCATAAAATCCAGCACTTCTAAGTCAATCAAACCTTCTTCCAGTTCACGTTCTTCGAAGTTTTCTCGGTGTAAAAAGGCAGTGAAATTTTTATATAAAATAGAATCGACAACGTGGACTGTTGGGATATAACCTAAGCGTTTTAACTGCTCTCTTAGTTCCTCTTTTACTTCGCCTTTGATTTCAGCTATGTTTTCCTCTTTTGTTACACCAAAATACAACTGTTGCAAGTGGTAAATACGATAAAGTTCTCGAATAGGGTCTTCATGATCATCTACTCGAAGATCAATGAACCGATCATTATAACCGCCGTATCCCCCTTGTTCTTTTACTACATAAAGGGCTGCTGATTGTTTACCACGTTTATCTCCACCTGCTTGTTGTCCTTCATTCAAGGATTTTAACAAACGATTCGCAAGAGAACCTGACGTTTTTTCAAAAGCTTCAGCCATTGCTTGAATGGTCTCTACCCCAACTAAAATATTTCCTTGAACAGCATAATTATCACTGGCATGCCCTCCTGCATATGAGTAACAATTCACCCCTGTATATGTAGCAGAACCACCTCTTGCATCAACGATTCCTACCTGACGCATGTCCCGTCCACTATCCTCATTAATTAAATGTTTGATTACTTCTTCAGGCTCTACACCTTGCTCCAAAAGCGATAATCCTCTAGGGCCATAAGAAGGATTTGCAAGGGATTGAGTTGCAACAGCCCCTACTCCAGCTTTAGCCCATGGAACAACAGAGCCTACTCCTAAAAACTTTGATTGAACAGCTACACCTATCTCTCCTGTTGCAGGGTCATAACCTACGACAGAAAATGTAGCGACAAGATGATTCGAACTATAACTCACCTATATTCCTCCTTATTTTCATCTTCTTTATTGTATTAGGTATTGTTTTGTTTCATAACAACGTAGTAAAAAGGCTATATTTTTTTAATTTTCAACATGTTTATCCATTTTTATCTTAACCTAAACTACATACCATTACAGCTTAAAAGAAGGAGAAGTATATGTGATGAATCTGTTCATGATGTTTTTTTGTATGTTTATTGTTCTACTTGGTGTACCGATTGGATACTCCTACTCAAGATTTATGATGAGATACACTCCATATTATGTTCCTCATGTTTATGTTTCAATGGTGATTCACATATTATTTGGTTACCTTGCTTTATTATATTGGTTTTATTACGCCTATGAAGATGCACCCTTGATATGGTATAAAGGGACGATAATCGGTGCTTGGATTTCGCTCATTGGGTTATTAATACTTTTAACAATATTATCACTACAAAAGAAACAACTTTGTTGTGAAGAACAAAATCGCGAGCATCCGTCTAGCGACGAATGAGCTGAAGCACACATCACGTAGGTTTATAGCAACTCACCTTAGAACATTACCTAAATAAGCAGGAGATAAAGGAAACACGAAAAACATGAGTGATCCGATGTTAACTTATCGTACTGAAGTGAGGGAAATACACTAGTCGTTGCGCGCTGGAGCTGGATTTGGCCTCTATACTTATTAGGTACTCCACAAGACAACATTTTTTCTATTTCCTAGACAAGCACCAAAAGAGGGTAATCATCCACATGGGTGAAACCCTCTTCCTTATTTCTTTATTATCTTCAACACGCTTTGTAAGTTACTCTCTATCATTATGTGGCTTATCATCCTCGCCACGATCTTTATCCTTTTCTTCCTCTTCAAAATGAGCATCTACAGGTCCTTGCTTCTTGTCTTGTTTCTTCTTCTTACGACGTCGAACTCGTTCAAGAATCTTCTTATAATTTAAAGCAAATGTCTTCGGCTTATAGTGTTCTGATGCTTGAATGTCACTCGTAGATGCTTTCATGAAGGACCACCCCAACATAATCATTATGAAGAGAAGTGGAAACCCTCCTACAATTGCTGCTGTCTGTAATGTACCGAGTCCACCTAAGAACATCAATACTAGTGGAAGTAAACACAGGGAGAATGCCCAGAATAAACGATTCCACCTTATAGGCTCATCTTCTACTTCTTTTTGTACAACAGAGGCTAAAATGTAGGAACTTGAGTCAAATGTAGTTGCCAAGAAAATAATGGCTAAAATCGTAAAGATGAAAATCATAAAGGTCCCTAACGGTAGTTGACCTATAATTTCAATAATCGCCTTTGGAGCACCTTGGTCGTTTAAGATACCCACTACATCAAATTGTCCAGTCAGTTGTAGATTTAACCCGTAGTTTCCTATAATACCAAAGAACAATACGCTTCCAATTGTTCCGTAAAGTATTGTACCAATAATCATTTGGCGAATAGATCGTCCACGTGAAATTTTGGCTACAAACAATCCAACAAACGGTGCATAAACTAGCCACCATGCCCAATAAAAAACGGTCCATGCTTCTGGAAATCCTGTCTTATCGTATGGACCCAATTTATTATAAGGTTCTGTCCATGTACTCATATGGAAAAAGTTATCCAATAATAACCCAATACTGTTTGTAGTTGTTTCAGAAAGAAACCTCGTAGGCCCTACAACAAAAACGAAGGCAAGCAAGAAAAAAGATAACCATAAGTTAAGATCACTTAAAATTTTAATCCCTTTTCGGAGCCCTGAGTAAGCACTGATTGCGAATATCGCTGTAACAAGAGCCAATATAAATGTTTTCATAACCATATTTACAGGTAGTCCTGTTAAGCTATTGATTCCTTCTGCAATCATTGGTGTACCTAACGCAAGTGTAGTCCCTGCCCCACCTAGCAAGCCAAACATAAATAATACATCAATAATTGTCCCTGCTGGTCCATCAGCATACTTTCCAATCAATGGACGAGTTGCTTCACTAACTTTTAAAACAGGTTTTTTTCGTACATAGTAAAAGTACGATATCGGTAAGGCTGGTAGTGTGTATATTGCCCATGCAATGGGCCCCCAGTGAAAAATACCATACGTAGATGCCCATGCAATCGCCTCTTCTGTACCAGGTTCAATTCCGAATGGCGGACCTTGGTAATAATACGCCCATTCAATTGTGCCCCAATACAAAATACTTGAGCCAATCCCTGCACAAAATAACATCCCAGCCCATGAGAAGTTATTAAACTCCGGTTTCTCATTCGCCTCACCCAATTTAACTCGGCCATTATCACTAACTGCAACATATATTAGGAAGAAGAAAATCCCCAATCCAACTAAAAGATAAAGTACTCCAAAGTTGGTAGTAACGAATGTGTTAGCAAGATTAACGTATTCCGCTCCTTTATCAGGAAAGATTACTAACGGAACAATAACGAGTAATAGTAAGATAAATGCTCCTAAGAATGTAGGCCAATCGATAAGCCGATTTTTGTTCATGATAACGTATCTCCTTTTCTTGATGGCTTTGTACTATGTTGTACTCTTATATTGAACAAGAAAAGGTTTTTTATGCTAGATGAAAGAAATCTCTTTTAATAATAGAATTTGAAATTTTTATCAATTTATAATATTTATAAAAAACATACTACTATGGTTTACAGACTTGTATAGGCATGTTAACTTACACGATGGAAAACAAATCAATGGCATTTTGTTTTATTCCTTTAAATGTATGTAACGCTTTTAACATAAAAAGCAGCAGATTCTAGATAGAATCAGTGGCTTTTTGCGGTGTTTATAGGTAATTGAATATCGAGGAGGATCTAACCATGAATAGAATAATGAGAATAATTGTAGGCGCCGTTGCCTTTTTTGGATATATTGGTCTGAGTGCTTTTCATGTACAAGCATTGGAAACGGAGGAGGGTACCGTTTCCTCAGCTAATCAAACGACCAAGAAAGATGAAGCACCAAGTGCATTCTTAGCTTCTGAAATTCCTGTTAAGAGTGTGAATCTTGCTAAGAAAAAAGATACACCAACATTAAACAACGACAACGCTTCTAAGGATGTGGAATCAAAAAAAACGGAACAAAACGTAGAACGAACGCTTAAAGTTGAGGCAACAGCTTACACAGCAAATTGCGATGGTTGTATAGGTATTACGAAAACAGGAATCAATCTTTTAGAAAATCCTAACAAGAAGGTTATCGCAGTCGATCCAAGTGTTATCCCTCTTGGTTCTATCGTTCATGTGGAAGGTTATGGAAAAGCAGTAGCTGGTGACATCGGTAGTGCTATTCAAGGTAACCGCATTGATGTTTTTATACCAAACCGTAACAATGCGCTAAACTTTGGTCGTCGCCATGGTGTAACTGTTAAAATCTTAGAGGAAGCTTAATTTAGTCATGCAAAATAGCCCCTTACTATGTATAGGGGCTATTTTTTGCATCTATAATCTTTTTCCCAAGAGAAGAAGGACGTTAAACACACAGTACATATAACTATTTAATAATTTGCAACTCTTTTGGATAAGAGGTTAACGTCTCGTAACCGTCCTTAGTAATCAGCACATCATCTTCAATCCGAACGCCGCCAATATTCGGATCATAAATACCTGGCTCAATCGTGTATGTCATCCCTACTTGGAGCTTATCATTATTTAGATGGCTCATAGAGGGAAATTCATGGACATTAATACCTAAACCATGACCAATACGATGGGGGAATCTATCTCCATAACCAGCATTTGTAATAATGTCACGTGCGATTTGATCCAATTCCCCAATTCTTGTACCAGGCTTACTCGCTTCTAGGGAGGCCATTTGAGCTTTAAGAACGGTGTTATAAAGGGTTTCCTGCTCATCGCTAGCACCTTGATACACAAACGTACGCGTTATATCGGATGTGTATCCATCAAGCACAACGCCAAGGTCAAACAATACAAAATCTCCAGGTTTCAATGATCGCTTTCCTGGATTACCATGAGGATGACCGGACTTTTCACCAAACAGGACCATCGTTGAGAAGGACATTTCTCTAATACCTTTTTTCTTTAATTCATACTCAATGGTAGCGAGAACCTCCATCTCAGTTACACCTTGATGTAGTGCTTCCACACCGACTTTCACGCCATAATCAGCCATATCAGCTGCCTTACGCATAATGTCAATTTCAGATTGGTCTTTTATAACCCGCATATAATTTAGTTTTTTCTCTGCAGAAGATACTTGTGCATGCGGAAATAATCCAATCAAAGCTTGACTTCGACGAAATGGTAAGATTTCTTCCTCAAAGGCAATCTGGTTCACTTCAGGAAGTTTTCTCTTTCCAATCGCTTCTTTAGCTAATTGCCATGGATCCTCATGATCAGCATAACCAATTATTTCAGAAGACCAACCTGCCTCAATAGCTTGCTGCTTTTCCATACCTGGTAATATAAATAAAGGTTCAGCATTCTGAAAGATAAACAGTCCCATTAATCTTTCATGGGGATCTGTATGGAAATTAGTAAGGTAAAAAACATTTTCTGTAGAGTTTAGAAATACAACATCTATTTGTTGTTCTTCCATCCAACTGGTTAATTCATTTATTCGATTTCTCAAGATAACACCCCTTCTATTAACCTTCAGATAAGTTATGTACTCTCCTCTTTCTATAATACGTTATTATCAAAAAACCGGAAAGACCTCCACAGCTATGTAGTATGACAGCAGGAATACAAAACTGTTGTTATTTGTAATTATTGTAACCTTTGTCTTCAATTTGTAGCCTAAATGTCACCAGCCATTAATGGGATTGTCCTAGGTCCATTGTTATAATTTTATTAGTCGAAGAAAGACAGGAGGAATATCATGAAAAAATTAATCATGACGTCTATCGCTACTATCCTCATTGGCCTAGGTTTTGCAGGTACAACTTTACTAGAGAATAAAGAACTGCATGCACAAACCTTAAAGAACACAACTGAAAATACAGATGCAGCAAACGTTAGTGAAAACAAAACAAATCTAGATAAAAAAACGTCAACAGTTACCTATATAAATGAACAAGAAAAGAAAGCTGTCCAGCACGCATCTTCACAAAAAGGACAAGCAGCACAATCTAAACAAAAAACACAATCCAACAAAACGATTACAATGGAAGCAACAGCTTATACAGCAAATTGCGCTGGTTGTAGTGGAGTAACAAGAACTGGTATTAACCTTAAAGCAAATCCTAATCAAAAAGTGATTGCAGTAGATCCAAATGTTATCCCTCTAGGCACGAAAGTTCATGTAGAGGGATATGGAACTGCAGTTGCAGGTGATATTGGGAGTGACATCCAAGGCAACCGCATTGATGTCTTCATCCCAAGCAGACAAAACGCACTTGATTTCGGTCGTAAACAAGTTAAGGTTACAATTCTATCCTAAAGACATGAAAAGAGATGCCCTATTGTAAAGGGCATCTTTTTTTTAATAGGTCAAACTATACCGCTCATTCACGATAAATCGTGTATATTCATTATTACTACACAAACACTAATAAAGAAAAGCGCTGGAGCTAGATATATAAGCGCCAAAATTTTTTGCTTTTCTGTACTAATAAAAAAGGTTAGAGGTTATGTTTATGACACGTATACTTATTAGTCTGGTTTTTGTTTCTTCTATTATAAACAATCCCTTTGTCCTACCCACTTCCCCAGTAATTCAAGGAGTTGTTGCACAACCTGAGATTCCTTCCTATGCTAAGTGGGGCCAAATGGCTGTTAAAAAGACACAAGAAAAATATCCAAATGCTAAGGTGAAGGATTATCTTCACATTGGAAGGTCGTCCAAAAATGGTACTTCTGTAGAACAATTCAAGTTGTGGGTAAGAGAAAGTGGTAAAGAGTACCCAGTTTACGTTGATATTGAGTTTGATACGAAGACTGAGAAATTTATTAACATTAGCATTAAAAAAGGAAACTAAACCAAAGCTCAGAGAACCATTTCTCTGAGCTTTTTACAATAGGCTTTGTTAAAGCTTGTTATTAACATTCCATTATTGCCCCATTGTAGACCGTCAGAAGATATTCAAATACCTCAACCTCTCTAACTTCGCAATGTTTCCGTTTTCCCCCGCAGGAGGTGGCCGTGGAACAAGGAGACTCCCGTCGGAGAAAGAGGTAGGCAAGATCCCCTGAGGGTGTTTTTCCCTGAAGGTAGCTCGCCAGCTCGCCGGCAGGACGCGAGTTGTTCCACGACCACCTTTATTCTAACTAAATCTACGGAAACATCCCTCTTTCGGGATTACCAGATTTATCTCGAATTCAAGTCTTCCACACTATGCCTCGTTTGTTGAATAACTTTTCATTTCTTTAAAACCAACAGCATCCTTTAACTAAGCGTTACAACATTAAATTGAAAAGGTTTTTTTATTATTCATAGCTTGAAATAGTGACTTAAGTGTGAGTTCAAATCTCTTAAGTACGCTTCTACATCTGGCTTTTTCTTGACATCAAAACAGGAAAACGTCGGTAATTTTTGCAACCCAGCATATTTATGACTCAAATATAGATGGAATAAAACATCATCGACACCTCTCCCTTCAAAAAACAAATCCTTGTTATGAAAAGCAGAACTTGGTGCATTCCACGTTGTAGAGAACATATACTTTTTACCGGTCAATTTGCCCCCACCAATACCATATTTGTCTGTTTTACCTGTAAAGTAAACTCCATGTTCATGTGTGATGTCCAAATACTTCTTAAACAGCGCAGGAACACTGTAATTATAGATTGGAGTCTGATAGATAATATAGTCAGCCCACTTTACTTTTCGTTGTTCTTCTTCTTTATCAAAACCATCCTGTAAAACGGTAGTATCTACATGATAATGGTTAGATAATTTTTCCACTATATATTGAAACAAAATGCCATTTAATTCACCTCTAGAGTGCTTGTAATACTCATGACCGTTTAATACCAATATATTCTCCATATCATACTCCTTTATATCATTTAATCAGCAAGATTATCTTCTGTTTCCTACATCATACTCCATAAGATCACCTTCTTAAAACTAACTTGTTTTATGCTTACAATCTCTAACTTTCCTTCAACCTGCTAATGAATCAGCACCTTATCACAGTCGATTGCGCGCTTTTGTATGGAAGCATACAATAAAGATTAACTTTTAAAATTTTTAAAAAATAAAAAAGCTAACAGATAAATTCTTTATATAACAGTTAAACACATATAGACGATGTGTTACTGTAATCGTATTTTTTAACAAATCACATACTTTTCAAAAAGTTATGGAGAAAAGGAGGTTTGATTCGATGATTACATTAACGGGTCATACTCTTTCATTACAAGAAATAAAGAGAGTTTGTTACGACAACGAACGAATTGAAATTGCTCCAGCTTCTATTCAAAAAGTGGAAAAAAGTAGAAATGCAGTCAAATCAATCGTAAAAAATGGTCGTACCATTTACGGTATCAATACTGGTTTTGGAAAATTTAGTGATGTGAAAATTGATGAACAAGATGTCAATGAACTCCAACAGCACCTCATTCGATCTCACGCCTGTGGGGTTGGAGAACCTTTTCCCAAAATTGTGTCAAGGGCAATTATGCTGCTTCGAATAAACGCTCTTATTAAAGGGTATTCGGGAATAAGGATGGCCATAGTAGAACAATTAACCACCTTAATCAATGAACAGATTCATCCCGTTATTCCTCAACAAGGTTCATTAGGGGCATCAGGTGATCTTGCTCCCCTATCTCATCTTGCACTCGTTCTTACAGGAGAAGGTAAGGTATATTATAAGGAAGCGGTTTATGCTACTAAAACAATTTTTGACCTACTTGGAATAAAGCCAGTTGAGTTAAAAGCAAAAGAAGGTCTAGCTCTTATTAACGGTACACAGGCAATGACTGCTCAAGGTGTAATAAACTATTTAGAAGTAGAGACACTCGCCTACCAAGCCGAATGGATTGCCGCTATGACAATGGAAGGATTAAACGGTATTATTGATGCCTTTCACCCAGCTATTCACGAAGCTAGAGGCTATCCTCAACAAATAGATGTGGCAAGAAGAATGAATCATCTACTTCAAGGTAGCAAGCTAGTTACCCATCAAGGAGAGATGCGAGTACAGGACGCTTATTCGTTGCGATGTATCCCACAAGTTCACGGAGCTTCGTGGCAGTCATTTGATTATGTGAAAGAGAAGCTAGAAATCGAAGCCAATGCCGCTACAGATAACCCCCTTATTTTCGAAGACGGTCAAACCATTATTTCAGGTGGTAATTTTCATGGGCAACCCATTGCTTTAGCAATGGATTTCATGAAAATAGGTATTGCAGAATTGGCTAACATTTCAGAACGAAGAGTAGAGAGACTAGTTAACCCTCAACTCAATGACCTCCCACCTTTTTTGAGTGCGAAACCAGGTTTACAATCCGGTGCAATGATTATGCAGTATACTGCTGCATCACTCGTTTCTGAAAATAAAACGCTGGCTCACCCTGCCAGTGTGGATTCCATTCCTTCCTCTGCCAATCAAGAAGATCATGTCAGCATGGGAACAATAGGAGCAAGGCACGCTTATACCATTCTTCAAAATAGTAGACGTGTTTTAGCTATCGAACTAATTTGTGCCATGCAAGCAGTGGAACACCGTGAAAAGATCAAATTGAGCTCGAGCACTTCCTCTCTTTACAATAAAGCTCGTCAGATTGTTCCTTCTATTAAGGAAGATAGAGTTTTTTCTGAGGATATTGAACGACTTACGGATTGGCTAAGAGAAACTGATTTTTCATGGAAGATCTCCCCCTAAATCGAAATTCCAAGGAGGAATAAAAGGATGACTACTGAAAAAAGAGAAGTACATGCAAAAAAAGGACTAGAGATAGAATGTAAAGGTTGGGAACAGGAAGCTGTTCTTCGTATGCTTTACAACAACCTTGATCCTGAAGTAGCCGAAAAACCTGAGGAATTGGTTGTTTATGGAGGGATAGGTAAAGCAGCTCGAAATTGGGAAGCTTTTGACTCCATTGTTTCTACTTTACAACGACTAGAAAACAATGAAACGATGTTAATTCAATCTGGTAAACCGGTAGCTGTTTTCAAAACACATGAAGCAGCACCACGTGTACTGTTGTCCAATTCTGTCCTAGTCCCGAAATGGGCCAACTGGGAGCATTTCCATGAACTTGATCAACAAGGGCTTATGATGTATGGACAAATGACTGCTGGTAGCTGGATTTATATAGGTACACAAGGTATCCTGCAAGGAACCTATGAAACGTTTGCTTCATTGGCAGAAAAACATTTTGATAAAAGTCTACAAGGCACCATCACGCTTACTGCTGGACTTGGTGGTATGGGTGGTGCACAGCCACTTGCTGTAACGATGAATGGTGGCGTCGTGATTGCAGTTGAAGTCGATCCTTCCCGTATAGAAAAGCGACTCCAAACCAAATATCTTGATAAAATGACTACCTCGATTGACGAAGCCCTTGCATGGGCTGTTGAGGCAAAGCAACAAGGGGAAGCGCTATCGATTGGTCTTTTAGGAAATGCAGCCGAAGTTCATGAAGATATATTGAGCAGAAATGTGAATATTGACATCGTCACCGACCAAACTTCGGCACACGATCCATTAAATGGATATATTCCAGTAGGTTATTCGTTAAATGAATCCAATCAGTTACGCAACCAAGATCCCTCTACGTATGTTACCCTCTCTTCTTCATCAATGGCACGTCATGTAACAGCAATGCTACAGTTTCAAAAAAATGGAGCAATTGTATTTGATTATGGAAACAATATACGTCAAGTTGCCAAGGATGAAGGTATTGAGCAAGCTTTTGATTTTCCTGGATTTGTTCCTGCCTACATTCGTCCATTATTTTGTGAAGGGAAAGGTCCTTTTAGATGGGCTGCACTATCTGGAGACCCAGAGGATATTTATCAAACTGATCGTTTAATCAAAGAATTGTTCCCCAAAAATGAGCCCTTGATAAGATGGATAGACATGGCTCAAAAAAAAGTAAGCTTTCAAGGATTACCTTCTAGGATTTGTTGGCTCGGATATGGGGAAAGAGTAAAAATGGGCCTAGCGATTAACGAACTTGTAAAGAATGGGGAACTAAAAGCACCCATTGTAATCGGGAGAGACCATTTGGATTGTGGATCGGTTGCATCTCCGAATCGAGAAACGGAATCCATGAAAGATGGCAGTGATGCTGTTGGAGACTGGGCTGTATTAAATGCTCTTATCAATACAGCTGCAGGAGGTTCATGGATTTCTTTCCACCACGGTGGTGGTGTTGGGATGGGTTATTCCCTTCATGCAGGCATGGTTGCTGTTGCAGATGGTACTGACCTTGCCAAAGAACGTCTGCAACGCGTCCTCACAACAGATCCAGGGATGGGAATTGCCCGTCATGCTGACGCTGGTTATGATAAAGCCAAGGAAATAGCTAAACAGAAAAACATTGATATTCCCATGCTCGACTAAACTAATTAGGAGTTGATCAAGTGAATCATGATAAACTCATCACAAATATCGGACAATTAATTCTACCAAAGCGTTCTTCACAGGCGTTAAAAGGTGAAACAATGAAACATCTAACTGTAAAAGAAGATGCAGCAATCGCCATTTCTGACGGTAAAGTATCTTGGATTGGCTCAAGTCAAGAAGCACAGCAGATACATGCCGAAGGCAGGATTGATGCAAGAGGTCTTCTTGTCTCACCTGGACTAGTCGATCCCCACACCCATCTCGTTCATGGTGGATCTAGAGAAAAAGAGATGACGTTAAAACAACAAGGTGTCCCTTATCTAGAGATTTTAAAACAAGGTGGAGGTATCCTATCTACCGTTGAAGCAACACGTCAAGCTTCTGAAGATGAACTTTACCAAAAGGCTAGTTTCCATGTCGAAAGAATGATATCTCATGGAACAACAACCATCGAGGCTAAGAGTGGCTATGGACTGAATACAGATACAGAATTAAAACAACTTCGTGTTACACAGCTTTTAAAAGAAACATATCCTATTAACCTTGTATCTACATTTTTAGGGCCTCATGCTGTACCTCAATCATTCAAAGGAAATGAAGATGCCTTTTTAGATAGCATGACACTTCTATTAGATACAATTAAAGAACAAGATCTTGCTGAATACACCGATATTTTTTGTGAAACTGGAGTCTTTACTCTTGAGCAATCAAGACGCTTTATGGAAGCTTCTCTTGAAAAAGGATTCGGGGTTAAAATTCATGCCGATGAGATAGATCCTCTAGGTGGCACGGAACTAGCAGCTGAATTAGGTGCAGCGAGTGCTGATCACCTTGTAGCAGCATCAGATGAAGGAATTAAACAATTAAGCGAATCAGACACAGTAGCAGTTCTGTTACCAGGTACAACCTTTTATCTTGGGAAGGAAACCTATGCACGAGCAAGGAATTTGATAGATTCTGGAGCCTCCGTCGCGCTGGCAACAGACTTTAATCCTGGTAGTTGCGTAACGGAAAATTTACAGCTTATTATGTCGTTCGCAGCCCTCAAATTAAAAATGACACCGGAAGAAATTTGGAATGCAGTTACAGTCAATGCTGCCCATGCAATTGGAAAAGACGATGTTGCAGGTTCATTGGAAATTGGGGACCCAGCTGATATTGTCGTATGGGAAGCAACAAATTATCATTATATTCCGTACCACTACGGAGTTAATCATACTCGCATCGTGATGAAATCCGGTCAAATCTTATGGGAAAGGAAAGAAGGAAATGCACTTCACCTATCTCAATCCAACTAAATCTGCTGTATTTAAGGATAGATTTGTTACTAAAGTGGGCGAAACGATTGTCCCTTTTGAAAAAGGTAGGAATGGAGAGGTTGGTCTAATCGGCCTCCCTTCCTCCAAGTCCTCTATATCCCTTTCAATGGCAGCGAATGCACCTGAATCAATTCGAAAGGCACTGAACTCCTTTTCTACCTATTCCGCTACTATGCAACATGATTTTCGAGATGAACGAATTGTTGACTTTGGTGATGTCCCCATTCACCCTACTAGTGTTAGTGATACCATAGATCGACTTCACCTTAGCATTCAAGAAATGCTTCAAATAGATGCATGTAACCGTTATATTATGCTAGGAGGAGATCATGGAATAAGCTATCCTTCCATTCATGCATTTCAAAAGAAATACGGAACCATAGGAGTAATTCAATGGGATGCACACCATGATGTGCGTAACTTAGAGGATGGTGGTCGGACAAATGGAACACCATTTCGTAGTTTGTTGGAAGAAGGGATTATCAAAGGAGAGCACCTTGTTCAAGTTGGAATTCGTAATTATTCCAATGCAGAAGCTTACGATCAATACGCTAATGAAAAAGGTATTCACGTCTATATGATGGAGGATATAGAAGAAAAGGGAATTTT
The DNA here is from genome assembly GCF_009856295.1 of Pontibacillus yanchengensis. NCBI lineage: Bacteria > Bacillati > Bacillota > Bacilli > Caryophanales > Bacillaceae > Pontibacillus > Pontibacillus yanchengensis. Next base: position 694,829 of record NZ_WMEU01000001.1, read on the forward strand.
GCCAATCATTGAAAAAGAAGTAGAACGTCTTTCTAGCGAAGTCGATTTCATTTACCTCTCTGTTGATATGGATTCTGTCGATCAAGCACACGCACCAGGTTGCCCTGCCATAGGACCAGGTGGATTCACTAGCAGAGAACTACTATCCAGCATCAAAAAAGCCGCAGAATTCCCAAAAACAAGAGCTATGGATATCGTAGAGATTGATCCATCACAAGACGTAAGAGATATGACCAGTAGACTTGCTGCGCATGTAATGATGAAATTTATGTATAAAGCTTAATCTTAATATGGTAAGAAACTTTTTCATACGTATAGAGTATATTCAATGTTATCCCATTTGGAGATTTGTTTATGTATGTAGTAACGTAATCAAGAGAGGTATATTTATAGAAGTAAATTAAGCAAGAAATTTGTGTAGTTTAGAGGAGTAAAACAAAGTTATGGAAAGTACCTGTGTGATTTGTAATGAAACAAAGTGCTTTTTCTTTTAATGCCCTACCATTTTCAAATCAGGTACTTTCCAATTTCATGTCATATTAATAAACTCGTGCTCCTTTTATTTTTTGAATGGATTTCTTCTTAGTTTATTTTGAGATTTGTTTGCTTTTGCTTTTCCACCTTGCATAGAAGCATTGTAGTGTTTAACCTCTTGGCTAGTTTGATAATCTTTCTCGAAAAGTTCACGTGCTTTGATAAACATGTTCATTTTGTAACCCTCCTTATAAATTATTGATAATTAGATATCCCTTGTATTTAAGAGTAAAGCTAAGAAATTTGAATTCTAATGTAGTTAACTCCTTTTGTTTGCTACTCACAAATGTTTAAGGGCTTATTTTGAAATATACCACGCTTGGATGGTGGTACGCATTAATTTTCAATAATTTGTATAAAAAAGTTTGTAAACTATATGTTGTATGAAAAGGCTTTCCTACATGAATTGTTTAAATAGTCTATCCATTTTTTTCACCTCGACTATCATTCTTCATGAGACCCGTCACTATAGTTTTTAATCCAACAACCTTACATACTAACTCCCTCTATCACTCCCGCCCCTCTTACTACTTACTATTTTGTTCCTAAACAAGAACCAACTACCACCAATGAGTATAATGAATCCAATACTGACAAAAACACCTGGTCTTGTGTTGGCTTGAAACCATGCTCCAGAAATTGCAACTGCTATTAGGATAATTCCGAACCAAGTTCGAATAGAGAGCCAACCAGTAGGTTTCAATAACTTTCGATACGCTATTAAGATAAAAGCCCAATTAAGAAGTAACATAAGTCCTGCTGCAGTTGTAATATATTCATACACCTTTTCTGGTAACCATAAAGCAATAAGGATAGAGAATAGAAGCCCACCACTGGTCAACGTAAGGGCAGTCAGAGGCCAATCTCTCTTTCCTTTTTTAGAAAACAATCGTGGAGCATCCCCCTCTTCTGATAATGTTACAATCATTGTAGTCACTCCGTACAATGCAGCTACCATGGTCGAAAACCCTGCTATAATTAAAATTCCATTAAAAAGATGAGAGATATAAGGAAGATCAAAGGCCTTTAATGCTGTTACAAATGGACTTTCATCTGGAGAAAATCGTTTCCAAGAAACAAGTAGCAATGCGCCTATTATTGACAAAACATATACAAAGGTAAGTAATATAAGCATAAGACGGCCAGCTTTTGGGGCATCATCTATGTTCTTAAGTCTCATGGCCATTAATCCTATGACTTCAATTCCTCCAAAGGCATAATATGCATATAAAAAAGACCCCCAAACACCTGTAAGACCTGCTGATAAAATAGTGTCTTCTCCAACACTTGGAGCAACTGCTCCTTTCAACACACCAAATAAACCCAGACCAGCCAGAAGGATAAACATTAAAATGGCAGATGCTTTTATAACAGCAAAACCATTTTCAACTCGTTCAAAGCTTTTCACCCCCGTAAACATCACTAGCAACCCCAATACCGCATAGATAAGGGAACACATCCATAGTGGGGCATTGGGGAACCAAAATGTCGTAAATAATCCGAGCGCAGTGAGCTGACTCCCCATAATAAGGAGTTCTGAGGTCCAATAGATCCAACCATTAAGAAAGCCAGCCCAGTGACCAAAAGCGTGTTTACTATAGTCCCGAAACGATCCCTTTTCAGGATGAGCACTCGTCATGCTCGCTAAAGCCATAAAGACAATATATGTCCCTACCCCGGCCAATAAAAAAGTTCCCACCACAGCAGGTCCACCTATTTGTATCGCAATAGAAGACCCAAGAAAATACCCTGTCCCAATAATGCATCCAACCCCAATAAGGGACAGTTGCCACCATTGTAGGTTCGATATTTGGTTGTTTCCTTTTTGGCTCATATCCCCACCTCCTGTTATCCAACTTAGTGTCAGACAACAGGTGAAATTTATGTATGAGCTAACTAATCACATTTATCCATTTAAGTTGATTGAATGCCATAAATCTCACCTCTACTTCTGTTTATTTAGTTTACCCATTCCACCAAAAACTAGTGTTGGCTGTATGTTGGACGAATCTTCTTTCTCTTATTTCTCATTGTATGCTATAATTTTTTAAGACTATAATGGGGGTATTTTATATGAAACAACTTCTACTTACGAGTATGTTACTGATGTTACTCGTAGCTGGTTGCTCAAATGATAGCAATGAAAACAGTAATACATCAGATAATAAACAGAATAAGACAACCCAATCAGAACAAGATCAACAATCAAATGAGAGCAATGATCAAGACTCTCAAGAAGAGAGCGCTAAAACTCAAGATACAGATGATGAAAATACGTATGCATTTTCCAATAAAAATGAAGAATTAACGATAGTAGAAAAAAATCTTCATGAATTCAAATTTGAATACATGGTTGAAGATGTGAAAAATCTTAATGTGAAACAAGAACAAATCAGCATTAAGACACCCGAAGCAATGGACGATTATATGGAAGAAAAAGAAATCACTTCCGTATCTCATAATAACGAGAATCTGATTGTGAAAGGGTACATTACTTTCGATGCTGAAGATTTAAACAAGCTTGAGGTTATCGATAACCTTGAACCATTTATTGATGGTTTAAGAGTTGAGCAAGCAGATAGAACCCTTAACTTCAATCGTCAATAATAAACTAGTTATAACTCTAACTAATAAAACCTGAAAGCCAAATAAAATGGCTTTCAGGTTTTTTACTTAAGGTTTATATATTTGTGGACTTTCTTCACCCTCAACATTCATCAGACGAATTTGAGTAGGGTGAATTTCAAGGATAATATAATCCTCATCCTCTGGTTCAGAAAACCAATGCTTCATATAATCATTCCATAGCTTTTCTTTCATTTCTTTAGAATCATTTATTTTAGCTCTACCTTCAACTTCTACATAAGGATCTTCAAAACCCTTGCCATCATAGCCAACTAAGATGTGAACAAATGGATTTCTTTCCACCTCTTCTACTTTGTGTGTATCTTTATCTGTGGCAGTGTACAAATTCATGTCCTCTTGGTGAAATGTCATATAACGGGAATGTGGTTTTCCATCTTGAACAGTTGCCAAAGAACCTACTTTATGAGTATCCAATACTTCTTGAATTTTTGATTTAATTTGCTCTTGGTTCATAACTCTTATCTCCTTTCCATGATGATTTCAAAGTTAGTATTCCTTTTTAATGGAAATTATAAACGAATCGATATGCTTCAATTTTTACTTTCTGTATGATTTTGGAGAGTGTAGGAAAACTAACCGCAGAATCTAATTAAAGGAGATGACTAATATGAAATGGATATTATCAAGAAAAGTAAGATGGATATTAATCGCAGTAATGTTACTTGTATTTATGTTCTCTTCCCGTATGAATGCTCAAACCTCCTTACCAAGTGACTTCGGAGCAAAAGGAGCATTACAAGATCAAGATATATCTATTGAAGAAGCATTAACGTATGCCATTCAAGATGAATACTTAGCTCTAGCAAGATATGAAGCTGTTACCAAAAAATTCGGGACAATTCTTCCTTTCTCTCAAATCATTCAATCTGAACAGCAACACATCGAAGCATTAACACGCTTAATGAATCAATATAAGATCGAAATACCAGAAAATAATGCACAACAATACGTATCTGCACCAAATACAATAAAAGAAGCATTTCAAGATGGTGTGAAAGGCGAACTTGACAACATTGCCATGTACGAAGCATTCTTAACAATTGAAAAATTACCAAACGATCTAGCGAAAGTATTTTCTAACTTACGCGATGCTTCTAAAAAGCATTTAGTAGCTTTTAACTTCGGACTTGCTCAATCAAATTAATTATACACATCAGGGGTTGTATTACAGCTAATTGTACATATCATCCCTTGATGTAATCAGGTATGGGTTAGGAATTGTTAATGGAGTCATCTAATCTGTCCCATATCATATAAAGTTCACTACCTGTAATCCTTTGATCAGGTTTGAACGTACCATCAGGATATCCTTTTATTAAACCTATTTTAGTTAATCCAGTGATATAATGGTTAGCCCAATGATCTGAACGAATATCAGAAAATAAAGGTGATAAGCTAGGTGGCACCTCTAATGCTCTCGCAAGAAGAGCTACCATTTCAGCACGTGTAATAGGCTTTTCAGGATAAAATGAATCTTTTTTTCGTATTACTCCCATATCGGTTAAACGAACCAACAATGGATATAGTTTATTTGAGGTTTGTATGTCATTCCATTCAAAAGAAAATTTAGGCTCCATAACTCGAGGTGCTAAGTACTCGAAAAAATGTATAGCTTCTTCTCTAGTGATAGTCTTTGAGGAATGCATGCTCTTTGCATATGTTATAACCCTTTCATAAGAAGCTTCATCTCCCCATCTCCATTCAGAATCAGGAGATTGAAAAGATAGCCCATTTCTTTCTGAATAGGTTTGTAAAAAGGTGTTTGCCATTTGTTTATAGATTATTTCATTCGGTAATAGCGTAACGGAACTCCTCTCGATTGGTAAATAGATAGGAGCTTTTACAAATGTTGCGTTTATATTTTCTTCTGTCGATTCTTTTAATGTTTTGTTTAACTGCATGATAAGATCTTTCGTAATGTCTTTCATGAATGAAGGAACATCTGGTGTGGCATACCCCATTACATATACTTCTACTTCTGGTTGAGTTTCTTGTATAAGGTCAAGAGACTGACTTATATTACGTTCAACTTTTTGTAGAGATTTTCTTACAACGTAATCATTTACCGTAATGCTCCCACTATCTTGTACAGTAAGCAAATACTGAATATCATTTAAGCCAATTGAAATAGTAATAAAATCGGACACAGATATGCCTTGCTGTACAGCCTTTCCCTTTAATTGTGTCAACAGTTTGCTACTTGTTAGAAAAGGTTTCGGATAAGGCTTGTCAACATATATGTTATAACCCTCATCCCTAAAAGCTTCGCTTATGAAATCTACATACCCCTCTCCCACATCGCCATTTCCAATCAATCCACTAGCCCAGGCATCGCCTAACACAAGGTAGCCTATATCGTCTTTCTCCTCACCTTGTACATGATGGTAACTATTCATCACTAAGTAAAATAAAACTAGTCCACAACAAAATAAGAATGGAGCCTTCTTCATGAATGTACCCCCTGTATTGGCCAATACTTTTCTATTTCATTTCGCATAAAAAAAGAATATTTCTTTTTATGTATATGACCCTACATCCTCCAGCTATGTATGAGATATTCTTTTTGAAAATAAGGCTATCTTAAATAATGAACATAAATAGGCAAGAAAAGTTATTCAATAAACGAGGCATAATCTGGAATACTTGAAATCAAGATAAATTTGGTAATCCCGAAGGAGGGATGTTTCCGTAGATTTAGTTAGAATAAAGGTGGTGGGACTATATGTTTCATGCTTTGCAGAACAACCAAGATATCTTTTAATAAAATGTGTTTTGTCACAAAAAGATATGTATTTGCCTAACGAAGAACGTATATCATTTGTGTACACCCACAACAAATGGCGATGTTTCCGTTAAACCAAACGAATGCAAAGATGGGCCTGGAAATGGCGAGACTCCCGCGGAAAAACGGATGTGTCGAGACCCCACAGGGCCGCATTTTGGCCCGAGGAGACGAATCGATCCAGATGAAGTTCGACTCAAACCGTCACATCGTGTGACAACGTCGAACGACCCTACATCCTGTAGGGCCGCAGGAAAGCGAGCTATTTCCAGGCCCATCTTTTCTCTAAATAATACAACGGAAACATTTCTCTTACCCAGATTATCTCGAACTCAAGTCTTCAAGATAATGGGGCTATAATGGAATAAAATGTGTGTATATAAGGCGTGTATGATGAACTTTGAACAACAAGAAAAACCGTCCTATTCAAATGGACTATTTTCCTTTTTTGCTATCTAATTTTTTCTGTAATGTGTCCAGTGAAAGCTCCCTTGTTGATTCAATGTGCCAATCTGCTTGTTTCAAGAAGGAAGCTGTTCCTACACCGACGGAAAACATAGAAGTAGAAAAGATAGCTTCCAAACCCGCTTCCCCATCTTCAATAGCAACGCAGTTATTATAACTCGCACCTAATTGATCTGCTGCGGATAGAAAAATCTCAGGGTCGGGTTTCCCCTTTATCAATTCTTTAGGATTCATAATAACTGAAAAATAGTCAGTTAAGCCAAGCTTTTTCAATACCATTCGAGCATTCGAGCTAGAAGATGCCAATGTAATTGGAATATCTGATTGTTTCACCTCTTCCAAAAATGGAAGAATACCAGGCATGATGTTTTTCTCTGATAAGCTAGAAATATATTCTTGATAGTAGCGATTTTTTCGCTCACCAAGGTCAATCTTTTCTTGATAAGTATAGCTCCGATTGGAACGACTTGCTAATGCATTAATTAGATCTTGTCGAGGTCTTCCTTGATAAGCCAAGTTATCTTCTTCAGAAAATGGTACTCCCATTTCATCTGCCACTTTTTTCGTAGATTTATAATAATAGGGTACCGTATTCACAATCACACCATCTAAATCAAACACAACTGCATCTATCTTCATGGTGACCCTCCTCAAAATATCTTTTGCCTATAGTGTACATGATTTTCTGTGAAAGTAAAAAAACTAGTAAGAATAAATAAATACAATAGAGCAACCTATTTGACTTTGAAATATCTGAACATTTATGATAACTTTAATAAAATTTCTCATAATAAAACCATTCTAGAAAGGAGCCAACCAATTGTACCCTTCTTTTGTCGCGACCACATCGTTTGAGCATGAAGTCGATCGTAGCTTGGATACAACACCATCCTATACTTTGTCCATCACAAAGGGTGATCAGTTATCCCTTACAGAAGAAAGAAGATATGTTAAAGGGATTGGCTGGTGTATCAAAGTATTTCTAAATGGTGAAGACAGCATTAACTTAGCCATAAAAGAGTTAGAGAACCTTTATCAAGAGGAGTTTATTCGTTCCCTAATGGATGTCCAATTAGATTTGAATTATTGCCAATTTAAAGTAGACAAAGCACTTGATGATAAAGACAAAGAAACATTTGATGAATACGTAGCAAAACTAGAGAATTTAGAAAAACTTTTACCACTAACCACTAGCTAATAGTACTTGTAGCACCTTCTTAAATCCCATTAGAGAAGGTGCTTTTTTTATCTATATTTAAGTTTAAAAAACAAAAATAAATGGTAAACCTTACTAGAGCTAATTCTTAGGAGGTACTATTACTATGACTCATGAAAATTTTCCGTCTGTATTAGAAGCGTTACATGAATGTATGGAAGCCTGTAATCATTGCTATGATGCTTGCCTACAAGAGGAAGACGTAAATACAATGGTAGAGTGTATTCGTCTGGATAGGGAATGTGCTGACATCTGTGCATTTTTAGAACAATCCATTACTCGAAACTCTCCGTATATGCAAGAAATTGCTAAAGTTTGTATCACAGCATGTGAAGAGTGTGCTGATACGTGCGAAGCACACCACCACGATCATTGCCAAAAATGCGCTAAAGCATGTCGTAAATGTGCTGAGGAATGCAGAAAGATGATTGCGTAATCCATAATTTGATGAAAGAGTTCATTTCCTGTAATAAGCTAAACAGGGAATTGACTCTTTCTTACATAACTATAGATATTTTTCTAAATATTTCACTCTACAAAAACTTACACCTCTCCCCCCCATTCAACATAATCCCATCTAAATTTTTTAAAACCTTCCCTATTTTACTCGAAATCCATCGAACATTGTTGATATTTTTGTTGTTTAATTTGTTTGAAATGACGGTATAGACTATTACAATCAAAGATACATGTTGTTCATTTCAAAAGCATCTCAAATTCAAGGAGGAGAATGGAATGAAAATTAAAGCTAGTAGCTGGAGAATGCTGACAAGTCAAGATAAGTTGTTTATCTTAAAAGCAATGAGCCAACGTCCCCATCTAGTTAAAACGGTTTAATTCCATGTCGAAACAATCTTGCCTCTATTAAAATTCCTTTTCACTCAAACAAGAATATATTTTAGATACTAAGCTAAACATTCACCAAATTAAGAGTCATATGCAAAAAACGAGATATCATATAATCGTTAATCCCTTAACTTGAACTTATTATCATTGATGATAAGGAGGAAAAAGAAACATTTACTCATTAGCATATAGTTGAGGATAATTCATGTTAATCCTCCCCACACCTCTTACATCAATGTTTATTACATAATACATTCACCGTAATTTACTGAATGATGCGTTGATTAAGTATGTCCTATCATACCATGGTAACTTTAGCGATATTTACCAGTAGAGAGAGAGAAACATACACCCTTCACCTATATCATTTACTTTTTAACTTATTATGCTTAAAAAGTATTCTTAATAAAATATACATCCTATAAATCCCCTTAATTGATTATTTCTATTTGACACCATACAACCAATTAGTCCCCTGCTTCCCTCCATCAACGTTTATCTATTCATACAATTGTTAAATTTCTTCATACAATAACTTACATTAAATGTTAAAATAAAATTAACTACACTACGGTATTTGAAACATATATGAAGGAGAAAAAGTTTATGAAAAAATTGTTTATCACCAGTTTATCATTCATATTCATCTGTTGGACAAGTCTTGTTTTAGCCATTATATCGATGTCTTCTGATCCATCCCTCTCTGAAACCATTATGTTTACAATATCTGCTTTTTTTACTATTGTTCTAATCCTCGTGACCATCTATCTACTAAACTACCATGATACACCTGAGTTTTACGCAATATCCCTAACCATTGCCACCATAGGGAATGTAATTCTTCTTATACAAATACTCCCTTCAATTATAAATGTCATCATCATGTACTCAGTTTATCTTCTTTTATTATTATTCCTTACACTATATAGCTTTTACAGCGCCCTAACTTCACGTCCAAATCTACCTAGAATGTAGATTTTGCTACTATCTTCCGTTAAAAATACCCTGAAGTAAAACGACTAACTCTATACATTCCCACATAATAATGTAATGTAGACTAACCAGTTACTACTCTACATGAAGGTGGGGATACAATTGAATAAACATTTGGAAGAGGTTAAACAGGGAATTTATATCAACAAAGATGACCCAAATTATTTAGAAAAATGGGTTCGCTATTCACCAAATAATCGAGATCGCCTATATGACTATGGAGTATTTCTTCTTGAAAAGGGGGAGGCAGAGAAATCAATCGTGTATTTGCAAAAAGCTTCTGCATTAGGACATGTAAAAGCTAAACGTCATCTAAACCAACATTTGCTCACTGAAACCATTCCAACACTTCCTCGCTGGCTTCCTTACCTTTATCTTTCTATTATCTTAGCAGGATTTCTTGCCCTAGCTTTTATATAATAATTCAAAACACTTTTTTTAAGCCTTTCCTTCATTAGTAAAGAAAACCTCTAAATGCTCGGCGCATACTTTATATATACACAAACAGACGAAGTCACTAGATAATAAGAAAAGCGCAATCACCCTCATAATCTTCTAGAATAAAAAACCATCCTTGCCCGTTTCTAATTACAAGGATGGTTTAAAAATTTTTCAATATAAAATCTAGCAAATACGCTCTACGTTTTAAATTCCAGTTACACTTTGAAAATATTGTTCAAGTGTAAGATTGTTATCATGGATAATTTCTGCATACTCTTTTCCTACATAGCGGAAATGCCAAGGTTCATATTGATAGCCTGTTACATCCTTCTTGCCTTGAGGATAACGCAAAATAAATCCATATTGATGCGCATTCTCTGCTAGCCACTTTCCAGCCTCTGTATTACCAAAGCGTTGCACAAGATGATAGTCAACAGAAGGTGATGTAATATCCATCGCTAAGCCGGATTGGTGTTCACTGGAGCCAGGTATAGCAACTACTTCTTCTGCTGCTTCTCTACCAGATTCTTCAACTTCTTGCTGGAATAATGTTTGCTGACGTTCAAATGAACGATAACCAGATGTAGCAAGTATATTTATACCATCCTCTCCAGCAGCATCAAACATCACTTCAAGATGATTGGCTGCTTCTGGTCTCATCAGTGCTTTGTTCAATTTTTGATTTCCAAATACAAAGTCCACTTCCGGACGTACAAGTTCTGGTAAATAGCTTGATGGCAAATAGTTATTCTTATTTACAAGCGCTAGCTGGTTTTCAGGATTTTGGATGACTGGCTTTCCATTTACTTGGTCTATATTGTTAAAATACTGACTTTGCAACAACCAAGTCGGGTCCAAATAATCATTCGGTAATACTTCAATATGATGAAGAACATTTTCTTGATACGGATATACAAGTTTCACTGTGTAATTTTCTAACTCATAGATTTGCTCGATTGTAGACTCATTTTGTTCATTGATACGATCTGGTTCACCGAACCTATCTGGCATTTTGTCTTTTGTTAGACGCTCATCCTTAGGGAAGTACATGAATTTAAACATATTTTGAGGTCTTTCTCCGTTGAAGCTATATATACATTTCCCGTATTCTGCAGAGAATCCGTTATCAAAATCTAGTCTTTTTTCAGGACTACCATGTGTTTCCTTAAATTCTTCGTACGTTGTCTCTTGATTTAGTGAGGCGAAGCAATTACGAATCTTTCCATCTTCAACATTCTCTAATAGATTTGAACTAACTGTTGGATTTTTAAATTGATCATCCATTGTTCTTGCTAAAAAGATTGAGAATTGAGCACGGGTGGTAGCGATGTCAGGCCTGAATGTTTGGTTTGGGAATCCGACAGAAATACCATTTGAAACAACCTTGGTCATATATTGTCGGTCGTCTGCTACGTCACGGAAATCTGGAGTGATTGGACCACCCTCTAGGTTGTAAGCTCTTGTAAGTACCGCTGCCATGTCAATTCGTTTAATGCTTTCACTAGGCAAAAATCGATTGGATGGTGTCCCTTGATAGATTCCCTCATCTACAACGGTTGCAACATACTTATAGTGTGGGTGATCTTTGGAGATATCTTTCAAATTAGGATCAGGTCGATTTTTCGTAGATAAATCTAAAGCCCTTGTAAGCATAATAGCTGCTTCCATTCGAGTCACATCATCACCTGGTCTAAAACTACCATCCAGGTACCCCTTGATAATAGTTTTATTTGATAGATATTGAATCTCTTCATAACCTGTTACATCTTCTGACAAGTCATTGTATTGCGTATCTGCTTCCACAAAATATGAGGACCATGGGGAAAAGACAAAGCAACTTGCCGCAACCACCATCCCTATTTTCCTCACTAATTCTTTCATCACCATTCCTCCTCCCTAGGTGTAAACGTTCTCTTATCATTTAACCTGCCATTATATAGGTCAAACCAAAAAAACTTATTAAGATGATCATTGCTAGATTACAATCATGTCAATCTAACAATGTTCTCCTAATAAGAGTTTCATTTACACCTTTAGACGAGGGTTTAGTGAATTATGTTTCAAAATAATGAAGTTTTTACGTTTACATGATTCTAGCCACATAACGTCTACTGCGAGGGCCATCGAATTCACAAAAATAAACTCCTTGCCACGTACCTAATACTAGCTTTCCATCCTCCACAATGATGGTTTCAGATGAGCCTACTGTACTTGTTTTTAAGTGAGATGCTGTATTTCCTTCTCCATGCTTATCTTTCGAGTGCTCCCAAGGATAAACTTCATCCAGTCTCATCAACATATCCGTTTTCACATCTGGATCTGCGTTCTCATTAATTGTAATACCAGCTGTTGTATGTAAAGAAGAAACAATGAGAACCCCATCTCTTATATCATTATCACTAATCCATTGCTCTAACGTTTCTGTAATATCAACCATTTGGTCATGGTGCCTAGTCTTCAATTTAAACGTTTCCATCATAATTACTTACACTCCTTATTAATTGATAGTATTCTATTTCCTGCTCAGCCTGTGATAAAACTATAAATAAGTTTATTTCGCGTCCCTCACCAACTCCCAAATGCAGAGTTTGGAGCTAAACAAACGCTAAAAAAGCTGTCAATATATTAAAATGACAGCTTTTTTTATTACGGTTTATTATACGTAACGTACGTTCCAGCAATTAAATCATGTATAGCTCGTTTATCATCACGTAGTCCAATCATAAAAGCACTTACGATAAAACCAATACCAATGGTAGCGATATAAATGATACCACTCACAACAACTCTTAAAACCATTGTAAGAAAATCAACATTAGAGTCATCCATTTTCACAATACGTATTCCAAAAAGTCGTTTACCAATTACATACCCAGACCAGATAATCGGGACGACAATCGAATAAATAGGATTTACAATTCTTTCGACGTTATCCATAACGGTATCTCCTACTCCCAATAAGCTAAGGAATATCGAAATGGGGAAAAAAATAACCGCTAGTGCAATCCCATCTAACAGTATTGCGCCTAGTCTTATCCAGAAACCAGCAGGATTCTTCTCAATCGTCTCCAGATTCCTCACATCCTTCAAGGAGAGAATTCAAAACTAACCCAAACCTATAAAATACTTTGCTTCTTCAGCCTCTTGTTTAGGAACTTTCAAATCAAACTGTTTCATTTGAAAATGTTCGCCAACAGTAACCTCTTGAGAGTCCATATTAGGTGAATTATCCGTGACTTTAACTTTCACATCAATCCCTTTCGTCAACAAATGTTGATACTTTCTCATGTAATCACTTTGATCAAACGTCGTATAGATAATAACATTTCGTTTAGCTAGCAAATTTTTTATCCATTGAACCATGTATATCCCTTCCTTACAATATATTTATACGTTAACAAAACCTTCCTATGTGTTTATTCTTTCTTCTTATACATAACCAACTACATCTTATTCAAATGATGTAGCGGCAAAAAGAATAATTTGCAATACTTGTAATGAATCGAGGTGATCACGCATGCATGTAAATATTGATATTCGGGATGAATATAACGAATTATCTGTAACGATTCATGCTCAATCGTGGAGCAACGAATTAGACCAATTAATGGAACGGATCAAACATCCCATCCCTGAACGAATTGCAGGAACCAACCAAGAACAAACCATTTTAATCGAACCCGAGGATATTGATTTCATTTATGCGGAAAAACGAAAAGTGTACGCACGTATTAACCATCAAGACATTGAAGTAAAAATGAAATTATACGAATTAGAAGAGTTACTTGAAACTTTTCATTTTGCAAGATTTTCAAAATCAGTTCTTGGAAACACTCGGATGATACAAAAATTTGAAGTCGCCTTTAATGGTAATTTATGTGTTCACTTTAAGTCTGGTAATAAAGAATACGTTACAAGGAACTATGTCGTTTCACTTAAGCAAAAATTATTAGGAGGAGATGGAAATGGTCGTTGAATTATTAAAGAGAGGAATCGTTGGAATAGGTTTCGCTGGAATATTCACCTTTATTGCACTCACCATTATGAAGATAGTAGAAGTAGAAGCTTCCGTAGATGAAGTTTGGTTAAATATGTTGGGTAGCTTAATAGTGGGGATCTATTTCAGTTTCGCCTCTTTTATTTTTGATAAGAATGAATGGAGCCTATTAAAACAAATAGGTCTACACTTCACTCTTTCCATTGTAGTGTATTTTGCCCTTGCTTTTGGCTTTGGTTGGGTCCCTGCAGATCCCATATCGATAAGTATTGGTGTTGTTATTTTCATTATCATCTATTTAATATTTTGGTTTTCTATTCGTTCTTATTTGAAGAAAATGGCTTCTTCTATGAATGATGCAGTGAAATGATTCTCTACATCCTCTTTCCTATTAAAAGTTTCATTAAATATTACTTTTGATCTTCCATTATTGCCCATTATTTTGAAGACTTTAGTTCGAGATAATCTTCTTATCATAGTTAAAAATGCTAAAAAAGAGGGATGTTTCCGTTGCTTTCGTTAGAATAAAGGTGGCCTCTGCAACAACTCGCGTCCGGCCGGCCCTACACGACGTAGGGTCGTTCGACGTTGTCACACAATGTGACGATCTTAATCGAACCTTCCCTAATCATTCTACCTTCAGGGGAAAAACACCCTCAGGGGATCTTACCTACCTCTTTCTCCGGCGGGAGTCTCCTTGTTCCACGGCCACCTCCTGCGATGTTGGGAGAAACGGATACATGGCAATGGTGATTGATGTCTCCTCTATCTTAACGGACATATAATCTCTTATTTCCTGAAAAAACGCTTTTTATAGAAGTTAACAGGATACCTTATGTAACTAAATCCCCCCTTCATAAAGGGTGTTTTGCTTCAAATAAGGTATCCTATGTCCTTTGAGTACCGAAAATTGTCTTGTTTAAAGATATAACGCATCCTATGTCCGCTTTCACATTAAATTGTTCGGTAAGCTCTCCATAACAATTAAAGCAACAAGTATGCCGTAGTCCGATAGCAATACCTGGGCAGGATAGGTGGGTGGGAAACAACTCGCTTACCAGCTCGCCCGCAGGAAAGCGAGTTGTTTCCCACCCAACCCTACTCTTTTTACGCATCGGGCCACCCCTAATTATCTCGAATCCAAGTCTTCCAAATTATGCCTCGATTATTGAAGACCTTTTCTTACCTATTTTGTTCTCTCATAAAAATCAATAAAAGAATATTCAGTTGTTCAATCATATTTATTTACAAGTTTTCCATTCCATACTATTATAGTTTTCGAAATAATCCTTATTAAATTGATAGGAATTGAGGTGTATTAATCATGGAAACAGCAACAACAACTTCTAATCGTACATTTACAACTCAGATTGCTCAATTGAATCCCGTCCAGAAACCACTAGTAACGATAGGTATAATTGCAGCAATCGTGTTATTTACCATAACCGTAGTGGTAACAGGGTGGACACAAGGTGTGTTATTTATTATTGGTCTCGCCTTTGGAATCACTTTGCTTCATGCTCGTTTTGGTTTCACTTCAGCATTTAGACGATTAACATCCGTTGGAAATGTTCAAGGCATGCAAGCTCACATGCTGATGCTTGCAGTTGCATCCATTTTATTTGCCATCATATTAGGTACTGGATTTAGTTTTACAGGAGGTTCTCCAAGTGGGTACGTATTTCCTGTAGGCATGAGTGTTGTATTTGGATCGTTCCTTTTTGGAATTGGTATGCAAATGGGTAATGGGTGTGCTTCTGGTACTCTTTATAACGTAGGTGGTGGAAAAGCGTCTCTATTTATAACGTTATTTGGGTTCATAGTTGGATCTGTCATTGGTGCCTACCATTTTACTTGGTGGATGGATACACCTAGTTTTGGAGCTGTATCTCTTGCTACCGATACTGGGCTTGGTTATTTTGGTGGTGTTGCACTTCAGCTTCTTATCTTTGCTGGAATCTATGGTATTACAGTAAAGGTTGCTAAGAAGAAAAATCCTCCCAAAATGGAGCCACTTCCTACGACTACTGGATTGAAGAAACTAGTACGTGGTTCATGGCCATTGCTTGTAGCAGCTGTAGTTCTAGCTGTATTAAATGCAATTACTCTATCTGTACGAGGTAACCCATGGGGCATCACATCTGCCTTCGCTCTTTGGGGCTCTAAAGTCTTAATGGCTTTGGGTATTGATGTGAGCAGCTGGGGGTACTGGTCAGGAAGTACAGAAGCTTTACAAACAACCGTGCTAGCTGATTCCACTAGTGTAATGAACTTCGGAATCATTCTAGGTTCCTTTATAGCTGCTACTGCTCAGGGTTCTTTTAAACCAAAAATGTTTAAACCAGGTGTTGCCGCTTCTTCCTTAATCGGAGGAATATTAATGGGGTATGGAGCTCGTCTAGCGTTCGGTTGCAACATTGGCGCTTATTTTGGTGGCATCGCCTCCTTTAGCCTACACGGCTGGGTATGGATGATCATGGCACTAATCGGAACGTACCTTGCATTATTTATTCGACCACTATTTGGCATGAAAAACCCAAATCCTAAGGATTCAATCTGTTAAGGAAAAGCTCAGGGCGCCCTTTTAGCGACGTACAACCTGCTATCCACACGACATGGGTTAGTTCGATGTTGCTACGTGAGGTAGCAGGTTTAACCGAACTTCCTTCCCCTTGAAGGGAAACATGGTGATTGGTAGCGAACCGATGTTGACTTATCGTAAGGAGGAGAAGGAAGTTTGCTAGTCGCTGGGCTATATCGCCAAAAAACAAAGTGTCATCTTTCTTTTGTTGTAAGCAAAACTCCTGGTAACAATTGTTACCAGGAGTTTTTATAATGCAATGTATTTATCCACCTAAAGCTTCAACCGCTTTAAAAACTTACTTTCCCAAGTTGGCCACGGTACTACTTTTTTTAAACGGATCATGTTGCGTACTCCTTTACCTACAGGATAACGCAGATGTTTTACTTTACGCTTCTCTGCGACTGATGCAACTAGGTCTGCAACGTCTTGTGGTTCTCCTAAATCCTGTTCTCCTGCCTCCATCTCTGCTTCAATTTTTTCCATATAATGATAATAAGGGGATGTTTCTTGTAAAGATTTCTCACTAATTTGCTTCCCTGTTGACCATATATTAGTATTGAACGAACCTGGTTCTATAATAGCAACATTAATTCCATATGGTTTTAATTCTAATCGTAAACTTTCACTATACCCTTCTAGTGCATGCTTAGAAGCAACATAAGGAGAAATACCTGGAAAACCGACTAGCCCACTTATACTACTCATATTGATGATTCTGCCACTCTTCTGTTGTCGCATTGTTGGAAGCACTGTCTGGATAACAGCCATGGTACCAAATACATTCGTCTCAAACTGTTTCCTATATTCATCCATTGTAATCTCTTCACTAAAGCCCCCCAGAGCATAGCCCGCGTTATTCACCAGTACATCGATACGCTCAAGAGAATCAACAAATTGATGAAATTGATTGATTGAATCTTCCTTCGTTACATCCAGTGGTTCGAAGTGAATCCGGCTTAAAATCTCAGGACTTGGTACCGCTTCTGTTACATGATGTGTTTTTTCTAAGTTTCGCATTGTAGCATATACTTTAAAACCTCTTTTAGCCAGTTCTACAGTAATCAATAAACCAAATCCACTAGACGCTCCTGTTACGATTGCAATTTTTTGAACCATACTCTCCCTCTTTTCTAGCGAAACAGATAAAATTTATATTCATAACGTAATTCGTTAAAAGAATACATTTCCAGACTGTTTATACATATGTTTATCTAACTTCATTATGTAATGATAAATAGCACCACTTATTAAAAGAGATGCTATTGTTTAGCTCATCATATTTGTAACCTTGCCAGAATACTTGTTCACATAATACCAACCTATTGTTGCTGTATGAATATTATTTTCCTGTTCTATTTTTTCATAAACATGAACAACATATTTATCTGTAACCTCGTGATCGACTTCAATGGTGACATCCTGCTTGTTTTTCATAGAGAGGTGTTCAATGACTAAGTTAACAGCCTGTTGTTTCGAAATGCTGGTATTACTTGATTGTTTATCTTCTTCGCTTCCACTATTTTGAGCATCCTTTTCTTTCTTACTTTCCTGATCGTTATCTTGTTTGTTAGAGGAAGTCTTGCCAGTAGATTGTTGCTCCTTACTAGAATTATCGTTAGTTGAAGTTTCTTCTTCAGTGCTAATTTTCTCCTCTGTTCCATCTGAGTTTTGATTTGAAGGTTGTTCTTTATCGTCTTCTGCTGAGGTTTTATTAGAGGAGTTTTCATCTACCTCTTCCAAAGTTGATTGACTAGAGTCATCTATCGTTATGTCTTTATCTCCAGAACATCCGCTAGTTAATAGAATTCCTGTCAGAGACAAGATAAGTACAGTTTTGTTCATTGTTTGTCATCCTTTCTCCAAAGTACCTATACCATTTTTGTCATTCATTAGACGTACATTTTTAGTAAAACGTTTCAATGTAAATTTCTTTTACTAGGTATATAGTGGTGATATAGCACAACACTATAGCACACCGTACAAATACTTTTCAAAAGGTCTCTCATTTTGTTGTTATTTCTTTTTTCTATCGTTGAAACACAAGCATCCGGTTAGCGACGTACAAACTGCCCACAGGACGTGAGTTGGTTTGATGTTGCTGCGTGACGCAATTGTTTTTAATCGAACTCCCTATGAATCGTTTTGAGATAAAGGAAACACGAAGAGCGCAAGCGTTCGATGTTGACTTATCATAAGGAGGTGCAGGAAGTTTGCTAGTCGCTGGGCGCTGGACTGGACGTGGCCTCTATAACTTACTTAGTTATGCACAAGCCAACATTTTTATAATTTCCTAGAAAATAAAAAAAGCCCACCCTTGGAGGGTGAGCTTGGATATACGTATGTTACATTAATAACTACATTAGCCTAAACGCATGCTTTCTGCTTCCCTCCGTTGGTCTTAACCAAATCAGGTTCAAAGGGTCGGAACAAATCCTCTCAGTCATATATACATGACTCCCCTAGCTATTTTATTGTGTGTTTGTAATGGATTGGTATAATCCTAACAAAAGAAAACATGCTTGTGAACCACATTTTTCCTCATAGTTATATTCGATAAAGATCTCGGAAACGTAAATGCCAATTCATGTGGAAAGATAATAGTCTTAATGTGATAATCGCCACAAACAGTATATATAATTGAATTGGATTAGAATAATCTATAATTCCATACGCTATGATTGCTCCGGCAACAAGTGCCCAAACGGCATAAATCTCTGTATGTAAAACCATTGGTCTTCGCTGAGCTAATACATCACGTGTAACTCCACCACCGACCCCAGTTATAATGGCTGAAAATAATACAGCCCCAAAAGGTAAATCTTTATTCATTGCAAACAATGCTCCTTGGATGGCAAAAGCCGACAAGCCAAAGGCGTCCAAATACACATTCCAACGATTCCAAAACATGACCCACCTCTTAGGGAAAAAGTAAACAATCATAATGGTTCCAACAGCAACATAAAGGAAAATACCCTGTTCCCAAATATGGACTACATCCTGCTGAAGAAACAGATTCCTTGCTATGCCACCTGCAAAAGGCGTGGCAATCCCTAATATAATAACTCCAAAAATATCATACCGTTCACTCATAGCTACTATCGCCCCACTAAAAGCGAACGCAGCCACTGCAACAAAATTCAAAAAATCCCATGCCATCGTATTCTACCCTTTCATCAATCACTATTCCTATCTTAGCATATAACATCTTATGGTACTCCAGAAATTTTTGCTATAGCCCACTATAATTGTAAGGTTATCTGATATCCATGATATAATGAATATAAATAATCTCAACTTTGAGATATTCAGGTAAAGGAGCGTGACCTCCATGAAAAAAAGAACCTATTGGATTCTTGGAATTGTAGGTATTATTGCCGCCTTTTTGATTATCCCGGAAGCCTACCCTTATGTAACGAAACGATCTCATGATACAGAAGCCGTGAATGCTGAAAAAATCACAGACAATGAAGCTATAGCAACGTTTGCTGGTGGTTGTTTTTGGTGTATGGAACCCCCTTTTGAAAAAGTTAAGGGAGTAAAAGAAGTCATTTCCGGCTACACAGATGGCTCTAAGAAAAATCCATCCTATAAAGAAGTATCATCAGGAAGTACCGAACATGTGGAAGCAGTGATGGTGAAGTATGACCCACAAGTGATTTCCTATGAAGAGCTGTTAGACATCTTTTGGCGCCAAATCGATCCTACAGATGACAAAGGACAATTTGTCGATCGGGGACAACAATATACAACAGGAATCTTTTATCATAACGAGAAACAGAAAGAACTTGCAGAACAATCAAAAGAGGAACTTAAAGAATCGAATCGCTTTGAAGAAACGATTGTTACTCCAATAAAAGAGGCATCTACTCTCTACAAAGCAGAACAATATCATCAGGATTACTATAAGAAAAACACTACACGCTATAACATTTATCGAGATAACTCTGGTCGGGATGACTTCTTAGAAAAATATTGGGGAGACGATCTAAAACTGAACCTCCCAAAGAAAAGTGAGGAAGAAAATAAGAATCAGGCTTCAAGGCAAGAAGAGTTGAAACAAAAGTTAACAGATATGCAATATAAAGTCACACAAGAAGACGGTACAGAACCAGCGTATGATAATAAATATTGGGACCATAAGCAGGCTGGGATTTATGTAGATATTGTTTCTGGGGAGGCACTATTTAGTTCTACTCATAAATACAAGTCAGGAACAGGTTGGCCAAGTTTCACTCAACCTATAGATAAAGATTATATTGTGTTGAAGGAAGATAACTCATTATTTGGAACACGTACAGAAGTCCGCAGCAAAAAAGCCGACTCACATCTTGGTCACGTCTTTGATGATGGACCAGAACCTACAGGCAAACGCTATTGCATGAACTCAGCTGCCCTACGTTTCATTCCGAAAGAAGAAATGAAGGACAAAGGTTATGAAGAATATTTATATCTTTTTGAAGAGTCATCAACATAAGGTTGATGGCTTTTTTACATCTAAATTGGGTTTGATTTTACATATGTGAGCGTTAATAAGATTTATGAGCTAGCGTCTCATTATAAGAGCTAGCCTTCTAAACTAATACCTCTTTGATCATAAAAAAACAAAGATAAATAGAGCAGAATTAGTGATATACTTTCTTTTAAAAAACAAACCTTCTATAATAAAAATAATCTATAGTTAGGGAATTTTAAGGAGGAGTTACTAAGTGATTTTTGCTATTATATTCTTGCTTTTTGTTTCCTTGTTTTTTTCAGGAAGCGAAACAGCTTTAACAGCTACAAATAAAACAAGACTACAATCGAAAGCTAATAAGAATGATAAAAAAGCAGAGAGTCTATTGAATCTAATTTCAAAACCGAGCGAATTTATTACCACCATTCTAATCGGTAACAATATCGCTAATATCTTGCTTCCAACCCTTGTGACGACAATGGCAATTCAATATGATTTTAATGTAGGTGTTGCTTCTGCTATTTTAACTGTTTCAATTATTATCTTTTCGGAAGTTATTCCTAAATCGGTGGCAGCAACTTTTCCTGATCGTATAGCATTGTTGGTTTCACCAGTTATTCGGTTTTTTGTGATTCTGTTTAAGCCTATAACCATCATTTTAAATTGGATTACGAGTTATGTAACAAACGCATTATCCAAAGGACAACCACCTGACAATTCTGTATCAAAAGAAGAGTTACGAACAATGGTAGATATTGCTGATTCAGAGGGTACTTTTCAAAAATACGAATATCACAGAATAAAGGGTGTGTTAGACTTTTATAATTTAAATGTAAAAGATGTACTGAAAACACCTCGCGTGGAAGTTATTGCCCTTCCTAACAATTCAACATTTGAACAAGTACGAGATGTGGTATTATCAAATCCATACACGAGGTATCCTGTTTATGACAAGGATATGGACAATATCGTTGCCATATTCCATTCCAAGTTTTTAATTTCATGGTCTATGGAGCCTGAGAAGCCGATGGAAAACTTTAATTATCATGATCCCCTATTGGTTTATGAGTTTCATAAAGTTGAATGGGTATTTCGTATGATGACTAAAGAAAAAAAACATATCGCTATTGTCTTGGATGAATATGGAGGCACAGAAGGTATCTTGACTCTTGAAGATGTTATTGAAGCGATGATTGGTCTAGAGATAGAAGATGAGACTGATGTAGAAGTGAATCCCATAATAGATAAGCTAACAGAAACAGAAATCATTTGCGATGGAAAAATAACATTACATAAGTTGAATTCTATATTTGGAACCGATATTCCTGAAGATCAGGATGTTTTAGCACGGTATTTACTAGAGGAATTCAATACATACCCCAAAGAAGGTGAGCTGTTAGAAAGAAATAACCTGACATTTGAAATCATTAAAGTAGAAAGTCGGAAAATCAAGAAGGTTTTAGTGACAAAGCATGCTACTGACTCTACTGATCTCGAGCTATAAAAAAAGACGCGAATGCACGTTAACTGCACACGGCGCTGGTTAGTTCGATGTTAAACGATAAAAACTGCACGTATAGATCAGCTATTTCAGTTGAAAAATAAGTAACATGATTACAGTACGCTACACAAAAAAACATGGCTAAACGCCATGTTTTTTATCCAATCATTGAATCCAATTGACCCAACTCGACTTCGCTGAATTTATCTGTCATTAGTGCTCGATCAATTGATAATGAAGCTTCTTCAAGTGAACATGTAATATCTGCTTCACAATAAATCCGTGCAAGTTTACGAGAAAGATGTAGGTTTTCTAAATCCCGCTCAATCTTTTCCCTCTGACCTTTGGTTAAGGAAGAAAGATTCTCCAAAATACCATCCACAGATCCATGAGCCTGAAGTAATTTCAGCGCTGTTTTTTCTCCGATTCCTTTTACACCAGGATAATTGTCACTACTGTCCCCCATAAGAGCTTTCAAGTCAATCATTTGCTCTGGTGTAATGCCTTTTTCATTATAAAAAGCCTGTTCTGTATATTCACCATAATTACCATAGCCTTTTTTCAAAAGAACAACTTTCACGTTTTCTTTAAGCAATTGTAGAATATCCTGATCACCAGTGAGAATAAGTACTTCTGACTCTTCACTTAATTGAGTTGTTAATGTACCTATGCAATCATCGGCCTCATACCCTTTAATACCAACATTAGGGATATCCAGCGATTCTGTCACTTCTTTCACGAGGTCAAATTGAGGAAGTAGTTCAACTGGAGGAGCATCACGGTTCGCTTTATAATCAGGGAACATTTCTGTTCGAAATGTCGTACTCCCCATGTCCCAACAACAAATTACATGACTTGGGTTATAGTGATTCATGGCAGTAAATAAATGTTTTACAAAGCCATGGACAGCATTTGTAGGTGTGCCTTTACTATTTATACGATAATATCCGCTCATAGCTGTAGAGAAAAAAGCACGAAACAATAGCGCCATCCCATCTACAAGCATCACTTTATTCTTTTCCATTCTTAACGACTCCTTTACCATAGCATATATACAGTATAAAGGAATCACGAGTATTGACAAGCCCTTAGCTATCAGTAAAAATCGACCAAATTTACAAATCTGCGCAAGGGTGGGTTTTTATCAATTCTTCACCTTTATAAAATAAAAGCCTGCATTCTTAATTAGAATACAGGCACTTCGTTTACCCACCAAAGAAAAAGTCAAATATGTTTCCTGCTTTAGATGCATTTTGATTATAAAATTCGGAATACCCACAGTTTTTGCATGATACTACGGTAAACTTATTATTCTGAACATCAAACATCTTCGCAAGACCAGATCCCGTCATAGAAACATCCTTGGTATCCGCATCTGTACTTCCACATTTCACGCACCCTTGTTGCTCACTCATTATTAAGTCTCTCCCTTCACATAGTTCTTATTTCTTTCTCTTTACTCTAATACGTATTATTCCTTTATAAGTTTCATCTTTAAACATGGTTATGCTAGTAATTTAAGTGTTTGTCATAAATATTGAACTCTCTCTTCCTGAATAGTGCTTACACAATGATCAACATAAGTGAGTTCCAGAACAAACATAAAAATAAGGATGATACTTCAAATGAGGTATCATCCTTAACCATACTTATTTTTGAATGAACATTTGCGTCCAATAAATTCCCATATCGCCGCCACGTTCAATTCCAATACCAATATGCGTTACATTTTTATTTAAAATATTCTTTCGGTGACCTGCGCTATTCATCCAGCCTTCTACAACTTTTTCAGGTGTTTGCTGACCTGCAGCAATGTTTTCGGCAGCAGTTTTGTAATCAATTCCAAAGTTTTGCATCATTTCAAATGGGCTACCATAAGTGGGTGAATTATGAGAGAAATACCCGTTTTTCACCATATCTTCTGACTTTTTCTGCGCTACATTTCTTAGCTCAGGATAAGCTTTTAATTTAGATAAACCTTTCTTTTCTCGTTCTTTGTTCGTCAAGTCTACAACTTTAGCCTTAAAGTCACTTGATTGTGCTGTATCTTTTTGTTTAGCATTCTCTTCTGTTTGAGGTGCTTGGTCCATACTTTCTTGCTGTTGGTCTTGTTTTTGTTGTTGCTGCTGTTGTTGCTGATTATCTCTTGGTTTACGTTGAGCGTTATATTCATTGTCAGGAGTTGGTTGACCAAATTCAAATCGTTCTGCGTTAAAGTTATAGCGACCAGCTTCTCCGTTTTCACCCGGGAGATATTGACGAACATTACCTTCTACATCAAATCGCTTCATTAATCGGGTATTTTCATTTTCCTCTTGATAAGATTTCCCATTAGGTTCAAACGTTAAAGGCTTATAATTATCTTCTGCTTGTTGATTTATATTACGTGCTTCATCTTGATTACCACAAGCTGTAAGTATGCTAATGGATAATAAAGCTGTAAACACATATAAGATATATTTATTCAAATGCATTATCCTCCTTTTATTTACGGCTTTTTAGCCACTAATAGTATTTACGTGAGAGTGAGGATTATGCCAATTCTTCATGTAAACCATTCTGTAAAACATGGTAAATGTGTTTTCATTGACTAACTCTCTAATCACACATAAAATATACGTTGTGACTCATTAGTTCTATTTTTGACTTGATGGTTTTAAATAAATAGGAGGGCTAATAATGAATACTCAAAAAGAAAAAATTATCCAAACCTCCATGCGTCTGTTCTCCGAGAATGGTTATCATGAAACATCCATGCAAGCCATTGCTAAAGCATGTGGTATTTCAAAAGGATCACTATATAATAGCTTTTCTTCAAAAGAAGACCTTTATATGGACTCAATCGAGTTTTTTCAACATGCTATGTTCCAAAAAGCTCAATCTCTAGACGAAAAACACTTCTCAACAAAAAAAGAAACATTCATTCAAAAATTGATTATTCAAATCGAGGACTTCCTGGATAAACGTGATTTTATTTTATTGCAATTTCGAGAGCTTCCAATCCGTGATAATCAAAGACTCCAGACCTTAATGGAAGAAAATAAAAACAGGATGATGCATTGGCATAAAAACCTTTTCACAGCAACATATGGACACACTATTCAACCCTACATTTGGGATATAGTCATTATGTTTGAGGGAATGATGAAGGAATATTTACAATTGCTTGTTCATAATAAAATTCATTTATCGATAGAAAATTTAGCTCGTTTTTTGAGCGATCGTATGGATGTAATTATAGACCAAATGAATAGAGATCAGATTGTGTCTATTTTGCCTCTATCTTTTATGGGAGAAGAGAGTACCTACAACAAAGTGGAACACATCCAAAGAATTATTAGTGATATGAAGGAAGTGATTCATACTTTAACCATTAATAAAAATGAAAAGCAATATTACGTTGACTCCATCAACTTACTGGAGCAAGAACTTCAAGATAAGCACCCAAGGTTGTTTCTGCTTCGTGCGTTATTAACTTATGTAAAAGAAATATCTGATCTAAGAAGTTATAGCGATCATTTGGAACAGTTGCTTACAGAATACTTTACGCAGAACTAGGAGGAGTCCATCATGTCTGATAAAGATATTCAACCAGGACAAAGCTTCAATAAAAAACCTATTGTTGCTGTCTTAATTATTGGCGCATTTGTTGCCATCTTAAATCAAACCCTACTAGCTACAGCTCTACCTCATATCATGAACGATTTGGACATTACAGCTAACACAGCACAATGGCTTACGACAGTATTCATGCTTGTAAACGGGATAATGATACCAATCACTGCTTTTCTCATTGAAACATTTACAACTAGAAGACTATTCTTAAGTGCTATAGGCCTTTTTACAATTGGAACGATTATTGCTTCTGTAGCACCAGACTTCGCATCACTTATGGTAGGTCGAGTCATTCAAGCAAGTGGTGCCGGAATTATGATGCCTTTAATGCAGACTGTATTTCTAACTATCTTTCCCGTTGAAAAACGTGGTCAAGTAATGGGATTAGTTGGTTTGGTTATTGCTTTTGCGCCAGCTATTGGTCCAACATTATCTGGATGGTTAATTGGTTTTCTCCCATGGAGATCCCTTTTCTTCGTTGTGTTACCCATCGCTATAATTGATTTAGTTGTTGCCTATTTTGTATTAAAAAATGTAACCGAACGACGTTATCCAAAGTTAGATATCACATCCATCATTCTTTCATCATTCGGATTTGGAGGATTATTATATGGCTTTAGCATTGCAGGAACGGATGGGTGGTTAAGTGTTAATGTACTCTTAAGCCTTATTGTTGGTGCAATCTCACTAACGATATTCATCCTGCGACAACTAAAGTTAGATCAACCTATTTTGGAGTTCAGGGTTTTCAAATACCCAGTATTTACTTTTACCACCATTGTCGCTATGGTTGTATTCATTTCTATGATTAGTGCTGAAACCATCTTACCTATTTACTTGCAGGAAATGTTAGGGTACACAGCACTTGAATCAGGGCTAGTACTTCTTCCTGGAGCTATAGCAATGGGAATCATGTCACCTATTACAGGTAGGATTTTTGATAAAGTAGGAGCAAAATGGTTAGCTTTAACTGGCATGTCCATTATTACTGTAACGACCTTCTTTTTCACAAGTTTAGAGCCAAATACCACGCTGACATACGTAACAGTTGTATATGCGATACGGATGTTCGGAGTATCTATGGTCATGATGCCAGTAACGACAGCTGGATTAAACCAACTTAATTTAAAGTTAATTCCACACGGAACAGCAATGGGCAATACGATGCGCCAGGTAGCTGGTTCTATTGGTACAGCGATTCTTGTAACGGTCATGACAAATAGCGCGACACCAAATACATCCCCTACCCGGATAGAGGGTATGATTCATGGTGTGAATATTGCTTTCATGGTTGCTACAGGGTTAGGATTTATTGGTGTAATCCTTGCAATGTTTATTAATAATACCAACCCCAATCGAAAAAAGCAGAATAACACTGCTGAAGCAGTTGAAGCTTAAGCAACTATACTGAAAAGGAAAATCCTAACGCAATATAGCGTTAGGATCTTTTAAATGATTCCCATATATGTGAAATTACAATAAAAAAATTTACTGTTCTGTATGAATATCATTCGCATGCTATGGGATCGAATTCTTCATGGAATCTTAGTCTTTCCGCAACATTCTAGACAAGGGATATATACCTAAACTCTGAATAACTAATGATAACACCACAACGGCAAATGAAATCGAAATCAAAAGATCAACTTCTCCATTTGAAGTTACATCTGCTTTCAAGCTTAACAATAAAGCCACTGACATGGTTCCTTTAATTCCTGACCAACTAATGAGTGTTATTTCACGCCAATCGATTTCTTTTCTCCAAGAAGGGAAGAATTGAATGATCCCTGCGATAATTACAAAACGAATCAAGAGAGATGATATAAAAAGTAGAAGGACAAGCTTCCAGTTCTCCATGGATAAGTAACTGGTAGCTT
Organism: Pontibacillus yanchengensis; assembly: GCF_009856295.1. Classification (NCBI taxonomy): domain Bacteria; kingdom Bacillati; phylum Bacillota; class Bacilli; order Caryophanales; family Bacillaceae; genus Pontibacillus; species Pontibacillus yanchengensis. Next base: position 722,779 of record NZ_WMEU01000001.1, read on the forward strand.
CTATTCCAATTAGTAAGAACACGAGCGCTAAGATGGTAGGTTCCACCACTCCCCAGAAGCCATCCAACGCTTCTCTATAATGATCTTCCTGATTCGTATGTTCGAATTCCCATGACAACATTATACCTGATGCAACTGTCGCCAATACACCAGATACGCCAATATGTTCTGCAATATGAAAAATACCATAAGCTAGAATAATACTTAACATTACCTGGAATTCTCTATGATGGGTTATATGAACAGCGTGACTAACGGTCCATCCACAAAACAATCCAAGTATTGCACCACCAATAGAAACAAGCAAAAACTCACTTAGAAAGCTGAAAAAGGAGAAGGATTCATGATTTATAAACATTCCAGCTAAGACGGTGAATAGTACGATACTCGTCCCATCATTAATCATGGATTCTCCTTCTACCACATCGGCAACCTTTGGGTTATCTGCAGATTGTTTTAGTATCGATACAACAGATACAGGATCAGTAGGTGTTAAGATTGAAGCAATAACAAGAGATCCTATAAGCGAAATTGTGACGAACTCCCCTCCTACCACATATACCATAAATCCAAATAGAATCGCTGTCATGACCAACCCTACTGTACTTAATGCAGCTATGATGCCACCATGTTCCCTTAAGGCATTTGGAGAATAACGATAAGCTGATACAAATAAAAGTGCTGGCAAAAAGAAATCATAAATGATGGTCTTGTCAATCTCAATGGAATGAAAGAATGGAATGAACGACAAAGAAATTCCAGCCAATAACAACACTACAGGTACCGGAAAATTTTCTTGCTTTTTATCAATCGTAAATAAAATATAACCTACCAATAGTAAGAGAATAATTTGTAATGCCGTCAAGTCGTTTCACCTTCCACTATGTAAAGATAATACGAAACCTTTCCCCTCATTTTAACTTACTAACCTTATTTTACATACAAAAAAGCGCCCCCTTCCAAGGGACGCTTCACCTATTATTTCATTTCATTTAATCTTGTTTCCACTGCCTGTATTAAACGGCTGTCATCTTCTAATTCCGCTATGTCTTTTAACGTTTCAAGAGCTCCTTTTTCCTGGACAGATTGGTGAAGTGCTGAAGCTTCTTCATCATTATCGTCTTGATATAAAAGAGCAGCTGCAATAATTTCAGATAGGTTTTCTGGATCTTTTCCTACCCATTTAATATACTCAAGAGTCGGTCGAATGAGACGATCATTAGAACCTAACTTACGCTTTGGTGCTCTTCCAACTCTTGTAACTTCATCGGATAGGTCAGGATTTAAGAACCGTTCAATAATTTTTTCAATATATTCATGATGCTCGCTTCTTGAAAAGTTATATTTCTCAATCAACACAGCTCCAGATTCATGAAGAGCGGCACGTACTTTTTCCACTATGGACGGGTTATCCATTGCTTGTTTAATGGTTTGGTGACCGTGGTATCGGCCTAAATAAGCTGCTCCTGCATGTCCAGTGTTTACTGTGAATAGTTTGCGTTCAATGAATGGTGTTAAATCGGCTACATATTTAATTCCATGTACAGGAGGCTTTTCCCCTTTGATGTCACTAGTTTCCACAATCCACTCATAATAAGGCTCAACTTTAACAGTTAATGAATCGTCGTTGTTTTGATCTGGAACGATACGGTCTACTGCTGCGTTAGGAAATCCTACATTCTGTTCAAAAGCTTCTTGCTGATCAGTGATATGGCCTAAAATATAGCCTTTTAGCTTTTCACTGCCACCAATCATATTTTCACATGCAATGATATTAATCGGAGCTTTCCCTTTCTCAAGACGCTTTTGTAAGCCTTGGGCGATGACCTTTGAAATAGCAGGTAAAATGTGTGGTCCAACAGCGGTTGTAATAATATCAGCATCTACAATTGCATCAACAACAGCCTCTGTTTGACTCATACTATTTAAGCCGCTCACGTTGTTTACATCTATTTTTTCATCGCTTCCAGCTAGTTCAACCGTATAGGATCGACGTTCATTTAATTGATCAATTAATGCTTCATTAACATCAACGAAAATGGTCTCGTAATCTGATTCATACAGTAGTTCCCCTATAAAACCTCTTCCAATGTTACCTGCACCAAAATGAACAGCTCTCATATTAATTCACCTCACTGAAAAGGGCAATCACTTCATCTTTAGATTGAGCGTCTAAGATTTTCTGAATGTTTTCTTCTTCTGAGCATACCAACGCAATTTGGGAGAGAATTTCTAGGTGCTCATCCCCTTTACCAGCAATGCCAATCAGTAATTTCACGATATTTCCATCACCGAAATCAACACCTTCTGGAACCGTTACGACAGAAAGACCTGTTTCTAGCACAGATTTCTTCGCATCCTCAGTTCCATGTGGAATAGCGACGTAATTTCCCATATAAGTAGAAGTCACTTCTTCACGTTGAATCATAGAGTCGATATAATCTTCACTTACATAACCTTCTTTGTTCAAGATCTCACCTACATAGCGGATGGCTTCTTCCTTGCTAGAAAGTGTTTGGTTTAATTCAACGTTTTCTGGTTTTAAAATTGTAGACATTGTAATTCCTCCTTATGACCGTTTGGTTTTAAAGAATTGGTGAAGCTGATTTGATAAGTACCGAATCATTTTCTCTTCATCTTTTGATTCAAGTACATTGGTGCTTTCTTCGTCTTCTACTATTAATGAGCTAATAAAACTCAAAACCTCTAATCCCTCTTGATGCATATTCTTTGGTGCAAGCATCAATAAAACCGTATGGACGCTCATGTCTTCGTTGTCCATCCCTTTTAGCGTCAACGGTTCATCTATTATGTGAATGGAGAAGGAGGCTTGATCAATGGCATCACTTCTAGCATGAAAGAGAGCAAGATGAGTGTCTGGTATCCCAAGCCCCCCTATTTCCTCCCTATCCATTAGGTGTTGAACTACTGGCGATTTCTCTTTTATGATCCCTGCCTTTTGCAATTGGTCAGCGGCCTTCTCTATAGTTAGCTCCACATTTGGAGCAGTGATGTTTTGCACCATTATCCCATTCAAAAGTTGACTAATCGTATTGGCATAACGTTGAACCGACTCAATGGACATGCGTATAGCTTGTAGTGTTTCGTCTTCTTCCTCTTTTTCTACTGATTGTGAATTATTTCTCGTTATTTGACCGGTAAGTTGTACCCGTCTTATTGCATGTTCAATTTTGTGAATGTCTTGTTTTGGTAAAATTGGGCTTACTTGCACATAGTCTTCATACTCAACCAGTCCCACAGTCGATATGATAAGATCATATTCTTTTGTATCAATTTGATTCAAATCAAAAAGGGAATGATGCTCGACTTCTTCTATTTCTTTAAATTGTTTTGTTAATTTAGCAGCCAAAATCTTAGCTGTTCCGATACCACTCGCACATACAACAAGAACTCTTAGACCTCTTGTGTTCTCAACATTGAGTAAAGCTGAAGCAAAGTGCATCACGACAAAAGCTGTTTCCTCTTTTGGAAATTGAAATTGTGGGAAAACGTGATGAAGTGAAGCCTCTATTGTATAAAACAATTCAGGGTAGTCCCTCTCTATTTGTTCCGTTAAGGTATTGTGTATCTCCATTTTTTGTTGAAGGCGATACACACTAGGCTTTAAATGAACGACAAGGTCATTAAGTAATCGCTCTGATTTATTCAGATTTACACCCATTCGTTTCGATACTGTGGCAATCAATTGCTTTGCTTTAAAAGCAATGCTCAAACTTGAATGCTCTAATAGCTGGCCTTGATTGTATCTGGCTTTTGCACCCATTAAATGCATGGTAATATATCCTGTCTCGGCTTCTGGAATCGAAAGGTCAAACGTATGCGCCAGTTTGTTAATTAGGTGCTCTGCTATGACATATTCTTTTGAAGATTTAAGGGTATTCAAATATTCTTGATTCATCCCAATCGTTTCGCCTTTTTGAATCCGTTCTAACGCGAGAGCTAAATGTACAACAAGTCCTACATAAGCATTGTCAGCTAAGTGATAAGTTAACCTTTTTCGGACCTCATCAACATGTATCTTAATTGCCTTTAGCTTTTCTTTATTTACAAGGCCTAACAACTGCTCGGATACCTTATTTAATGAATCCTCTGTATAGTCCCCCATATTTTGCTGAAGAAACGTTAAGAAATCAAGTTCATCCATATGCTCCATAATAAGGTAGCTAATGACTTCCCGGATTTTTGCTTCTTCACCTTCTAACTGAACTCCGTATCCCCTCTTACGTATAAGTTGGAGCTCTGAGGAAACTAAATCCCCTTCAATCTTATCAAGATCGTTACTGATGGTTGCCACAGTGACACCAAGTTCATTGGCTAACACCACCAATTTAACTGGATCTCCCGCTTCAAGCAATCTGGACAATATAATAACCTGTCGTTCTTCAGGTGTATAATCAATAATCTTTTGTTGATACACTGTTTGTTTAACTTGTTGTTTCGCTTCCTTTGTACCTTCAATCCTTAATCCTTGCCCTGAAAGCTTTTCGAGTTTTAAATCAAATTGTTGAAGCACTTCTTCAACGCCCTTAATGTCTCGATGAACGGTACGCGTACTGACCTCTAACGTATCAGCAATATCCTTAATAGAAAGAACTTCTTCATTTTCTAAAAAAAATTCGATTATCTTCCGTTCACGACCTGTCATATACACACCTGCTCCACCTCCCTTCCTGAAGCTGCAATATGATTCAGGACTATACTTTTATCATAAAACGAATACTAATAGAGATACAATGCTAAGAAAAATCAACTTCGTCTTGCTTTATGTGACAAAATTTAATTGTAAGAACAATAGCTCAGGTGACCTCTTAGCAACATATATACTAGGGCCCATACGATATGGGTTGGTTCGATATTGACTTATCGTAAAGAGGAACAGAAAGTTGCTAGTCGCTGGGCGCTGAAGCTAGTCATGTAAGAGCCAGAACTTACGCTTTCTTTACTTATAAAGAAAAACTCAGAGCCCCTTGGTCAAAGAAAGAGTCTGATTCAGTAAACCAGACTCTTCCCCACTTTATTTAGGATTCATTTTTCAACTCACTAACTAGTTCATCATATTTAGGACTATTTAGAAAATTATCAACTGAAATATGGTGAGCATTTGGAACTTTCTGCACGGCACGCTCTGTTAGATCTTTATGAGTGATAACAATATCAACATCGCTTGGAAGATCATTGATGGCCATATTGGTTACATCAATATTGATATCTGCTTTCTTGAATTTATTCTTCAATAGCGATGCCCCCATTGCACTGGATCCCATACCAGCATCACAAGCAAAAATGATTTTCTGCACTTCTTGTTGGTCCACATCAGGTACTTCACCTGAAACGGAAGTATCTTGTCCTTGCTCTACTGCTTGCTTAGAGTTTTCAACCTCTTCGGATGACTCTTCACTTTTTATTTTGTCAGAAACTTTACTTTTCTTGCCTTTCATTTCTTCCATCTTTTCTGTAGCCTGATTAATATCTTCTTCCTCTTGACTACTTAATCTTAGAATAATGGAAGCGACGATAAAGGAAGCAACAGTTGCTAGAAGTACTCCTAGTATGACAGGGATGAAGTTCCCTTTTGGTGTTAGAGCAAGGAGTGCAAGAATACTACCCGGTGAAGGTGTAGACGTCAATCCCGCATTAAGTAGTGCGAATGTTGATGTTCCTGTTACACCACCAGCAATAACAGCTAAAATTAATGAAGGCTTAGAAAGAATGTAAGGGAAATAAATTTCATGAATGCCTCCAAAGAAGTGAATAATAGCAGCACCTGGAGCTGATTGCTTGGATACGCCCTTACCAAATACGATGAATGCTAATAGTACGCCAAGTCCAGGACCTGGGTTTGTTTCTAATAGAAATAAAATGGATTGTCCTGTATTTTCTGCCTGATCCACAGCAATTGGACTTAAGATACCATGGTTAATCGCGTTATTTAAGAACAATACTTTCGCAGGCTCGATAAAGATATTAACAAGTGGTAATAGACCTGCGTTCACTAGTACTTCAACAGCAGAAGCTAATACGTTTGTTATACCATTTACGATAGGTCCGATGATGTAATAGCCAAACATGGCTAATAGTCCTCCACCGATACCTGCTGTAAAGTTGTTCACTAGCATTTCAAATCCTGATCGAACTTTTCCTTCAAAGAACTTGTCAATATACTTGATGGTGACACCACCAAGTGGTCCCATTAACATTGCTCCCATGAACATCGGGATATCAGCACCTACGATAACCCCCATGGTTGCAGTGGCACCTACTACTCCACCTCGAAGTCCATGCACTAATCGACCACCAGTAAATGCAATTAATAGTGGTAATAGATACGTAATCATTGGACCAACAAGCTGAGCTAGGTCTTCGTTTGGCGTCCAACCTGTTTCAATAAAAAATGCAGTAATTAGTCCCCATGCGATAAATGCGCCAATGTTTGGCATAATCATGCCACTCAAAAAGCTACCAAACTTTTGAACTTTTGCTCTAATTCCCGTTTGTTGTTCACTCATGATTTTGTTCCTCCTTTGTCGTCTCTTTTTTCTTTTTATCTGTACTTTTATAGTAAAGCGGTTACACCCCTTTTCTCAATACAATCTAAATGCACGTTTGACAAACTCACTATGACATAATTAAAAAAGCCTCCATGACAGTAGTTGCATACCTTTTTTCCAAAAAATGATTAGCGTTTTGTTGTTGCAAAGATGTTATTGCTTCATAAGATAGTTATAAAAATACCATTCTATTTCCAGCTTGACCATTGTAGCTTAAAGAGTTATCTAAACCACATAAATTAAGCACACACTTTTATATAGTGCGTGCTTGTGACTGGATTTATGTATTCATCAAATCAATCTCATCATAACGATGAATCCAAGGTTGTTTACCTTCTAACTGAGCCGCTAATTGGAATAACTTCTTTTCATCCCCTACTCTGCCGGTAAATTGAACTCCAATAGGGATGTTCGTTTCTGTCCAATATAAGGGTACACTCATCGACGGTTGACCGGTAACATTAGCAAGTTGGGTGAAGCTTACATAATTAAGCATCGTATCGAACATATCTTCTTCAGCATCCTTCTGATTATCAAATGCTCCAACTTCAGCAGGAAGTCCGTTCAATACTGGAGTGACAAGGATATCATAGTTTTCATGAAAAGCTAAAACTTTTTTACCTGTCAGTTGCAACCGAACTCGTGCCTCTTCATACTCTAGAGCTGTTAAACTCATTCCTTTCATATAGACATCATAGGATAATGGCTCTAGATTTTCATCGCCCGGTATTGTTCCAGCAAGTAACCCCATATGCTTAATAATAACCGACCCACTTCCAATCCAAACAGTAATAAAATCTTTAGCGAATTGAAAAAAGTCAAACTCTGGTGTCTCATAGCTAACATCATGTCCTAACTCTTTCAAAAGTGTAACCGTATTATATAAAGCCGCACGATTTTCTTCTGAGATGGTAACTTGATGATTCCAGTCCGGTGAAATTGCAACCTTTAACGTTCTTGGTTGTTTGTACACTTCATTTAAGAACAAATCATCTTCCCCAAAGGAAGGATACCCCTCATAAACTCCTTTTCCTTTTATGACATCTAAAAGCGCCGCACTATCTCTGACCGATCTTGTTAAGGCATGACTTACCGCAAAATCATTCATATAAATTCCATAAGGACCACGACCTCTGGAAGGCTTCAATCCAAACACACCACAACAAGAGGCTGGGATGCGTATGGAACCTCCACCATCACTTCCATGAGCAAAAGGAATCATACCAGATGCAACTGCTGCCGCTGATCCTCCACTCGAGCCCCCTGCTGAGAGGGACAAACTCCATGGATTACGTGCTGGACCTAAGTATCGAGGATCCGTTGTAGGAAGGAATCCAAATTCAGGTGTATTTGTCTTCCCAACAAATACAAGTCCAGCTTTTTTGTATCGCTCTACATATATATCATCCTCGTTGGCAATATAACCTTGCATCATTTTTGAACCAGAAGATACTGGATATTCTTTAACTTGATTTAAATCTTTCATAAGAAAAGGTAAACCAGCTAAAGTCCCGGTATGTGTATTCGCTCTTTCTGAAGTAATGGAAGCATCTTCAAACATCGTATGTACTACTGCATTTAGTTTAGAATTATATTGCTTGATTTTTTGTATGTAATAATCGGTTATCTCTTGGGAAGATAGTTCACCATTGTCCATCAATAATTTCTGACTAAGTGCATCTTGATGCCGGATTCGCTCCTCTATGTTCATCTTCATTCATCCCCTTATAGAAACATTTGTTTTAAACATTATACATATTTGTCACTATCGTCCAGAAAAAGTTCATAAATCATTCATATGTGAATACCTTCACAATATTAAATCTCCTATATAATGATAATAGAACCAAACACAACCTTAAGGAGGTTTTACAATGATTACGACTGCTCTAACCCCTTGGAGACTTTTTCGTAAAGGAAAATGGCAATCAGAAGTTGATGTTCGTGATTTTATCGTGCAGAACTATACGCTTTACACCGGTGATGACTTTTTTTTACAGGCTCCTACCTCAAAGACAGTTGAACTATGGAAGAAGGTTATGAAGTTAACTAAAGAAGAAATTGAGCGTGGTGGAGTATGGGACATGGATACTAGAATCCCATCATCTATTACTTCTCATGGACCAGGATACCTTGATCAATCTCTAGAAACAATTGTAGGACTACAAACAGACATACCTTTCAAACGTTCTATGCAACCCTATGGTGGCATTCGAATGGCAAAGATGGCGTGTGAATCATATGGATACTCCTTAGATAAAGAGACAGAAAGAATTTTCACAGATTATCGCAAAACACATAACCAAGGTGTTTTTGATGTGTACACAGAAGATATGAAAAAAGCAAGAAAGGCTGGAATTATTACAGGTCTTCCTGATGCCTATGGTAGAGGACGCATTATTGGTGATTATCGAAGAGTAGCCCTTTATGGGGTTGATTTCTTACTAGAGAAAAAACAAGAAGATTACAATCAACTTGAACATGACGGTGTGATGACAGAAGAAATTCTTAGAAGCCGTGAGGAACATGCTGAACAAATCCGTGCACTACAAGAATTAAAAGAGATGGCTGCCTCGTACGGGGTTGATATTTCGAAACCTGCCCAAAACGCACAAGAAGCTATTCAATGGCTTTATTTTGCCTATCTTGCTGCAATAAAAGAACAAAATGGCGCAGCAATGAGTTTAGGTCGTGTGTCTACTTTCTTAGATATTTATATGGAACGTGACTTAAGCGAGGGTACCCTGACCGAGCAAGAAGCCCAAGAGTTAATAGATCATTTTATAATGAAGCTCCGCCTTGTGAAATTCGCACGAACACCAGAATATAATGAATTGTTTAGTGGCGATCCAACATGGGTGACGGAATCTATAGGTGGAATTAGTCTACATGGTGACCCTCTTGTAACAAAAAGTTCGTTCCGATTTTTGCATACATTAACTAATTTAGGACCAGCACCTGAGCCTAATCTAACTGTATTGTGGTCAACAAAACTTCCGGAAAATTTTAAGAAGTATTGCGCAAAAGTCTCCATTGAAAGTAGTTCTATACAGTATGAGAATGATGATCTTATGCGCGAGCAGTACGGGGATGATTACGGTATTGCCTGTTGTGTGAGTGCAATGAAAATTGGCAAACAGATGCAGTTCTTCGGTGCACGCGTTAACTTAGCCAAAGCACTATTATATGCAATCAATGGCGGTATAGATGAAAAGCTAAACATGCAAATGACACCTCCTCTCCGTCCGATTACATCAGACATATTGGCTTTCGATGAGATAATGGAACGATATGACCTAGTACTAGAATGGCTGGCTAAATTGTATATGAACACGTTAAACGCAATTCATTACATGCATGATAAATATTCATATGAACGGTTTGAAATGGCTCTTCATGACGCAGAAGTAATGCGAACAATGGCTGGTGGCATAGCGGGCTTAAGTGTTGTCGCTGACAGCTTAAGCGCAATTAAACATACGAAAGTTCACGTACTCCGTAATGAGGAAGGATTAGCAGTGGACTATCGTATTGAAGGTGATTTTCCAAAGTACGGAAACAACGACTCATTAGTCGATGACCTTGCCGTAGACATTGTGAAACGATTTATGAATAAGTTTAAAAAACATCCAACATATAGAAATGCGATTCCTACTTTATCTATTCTAACCATTACATCTAATGTGGTATATGGCAAGAAGACCGGGAATACACCTGATGGGCGTAGAGCAGGTGAACCATTTGCTCCAGGTGCCAATCCGTTACATGGCCGAGACACATCTGGTGCTTTAGCATCGCTAAACAGTGTGGCAAAACTTCCATATGAATATGCTCTTGATGGTATATCCAATACGTTTAGCTTCATTCCAAAAGCTCTTGGTAAAACGCTAACGAATCGAATTGACAATCTAGTCTATATCCTAGACGGCTATGCGGTTAAAGAAGGTCACCATCTAAATATTAATGTATTTGAAAAAGAAACATTATTACACGCTATGGAACATCCTGAATTATATCCACAATTAACAATTCGAGTTTCCGGATATGCAGTCAACTTTGTCAGATTAACAAAAGAACAACAACTTGATGTCATCCATAGAACTTTTCACGAAAAATTATAAACCCAAATAATGTAAATAAAGGGAGGTAGAACTCATGAAAGGAAGAATTCACTCAATTGAAACATGTGGTACAGTAGATGGTCCTGGACTGCGTTATGTTTTATTTTTACAAGGCTGTCTCTTACGATGCCAATTTTGCCATAACCCTGATACTTGGAATATCAACGGGGGATACGAAAAAGATGTAGATACGATCATAGAGGATATTCAAGACTACCTCCCTTATATCCAAGACCATGGAGGCATTACGGTAAGTGGAGGCGAGCCATTATTACAAATTGACTTTTTACTTGAGCTATTCAAGAAGTGTAAGAAAATTGGACTCCATACAACCATTGATTCATCTGGTGGTTGCTTCAACCAAAGTCCGACGTTTTTAAAAAAACTGAATGAACTGCTTAACTATACAGACCTAGTTCTATTAGACATCAAGCATACAGACACAACAAAACACAAGAACTTAACAGGAATGAAAAACGATCATATTTTAACCTTTGCTAAGTTCCTAGCAGAAAAAAACATCCCAGTATGGATTCGCCGCGTCCTTATTCCCGGTCTCACTAACGATGAACAGGAGTTAAACGAATTGAAGAACTTTATTGATCAATTAGGAAATATTGAAAAAGTTGAAATTCTACCATATCACCAAATGGGCGTTTACAAATGGCATCAACTCAATCTAGATTACCCGTTGTACGATGTTTCTCCCCCGTCTCAAGAGGAAGTAACACGAGCTGAATATATATTAGGTGTTTAGATAAAAAAACAGGCGACTTATTATCGCCTGTTTTTTAAGTTATTTTTTTGTAATAGTCCCTTGATGAAATGTCATTCTCCACCCGGATGCTTCCTATCTCCAAATCGAACTTCTTAATGTATGTTTATCCTTGTCTGGATGATACACACTAAAAGTTGTTAATACGATGTTTTGAGATAGCTCTCGTCCATCAAAATTAGATAAGATCATCTTTGGAATCTTCTCAGATGGTACTCGGTCTAAAACATTCTCTTTATAAAAATAGCTACCCGAGCTCCCAATCTCTTCAAAATCATCTGCAAGCAATTGATGTAAACGTTCTTGAGATTGCCTAACCTATTCATCATCATCCCCACTTTTTTTCTTAGCATATAATTTATCTGTAATTATGGAAAGGTACTTTTTCATTATTAAGAACCATGACTTTGTTAAATCTAGTGATAATTATTCCATAATAGCCCCATTATCTTGAAGACTTGGATTCGAGATAATCTGGGTAAGAGAAATGTTTCCGTTGTATTATTTAGAGAAAAGATGGGCCTGGAAATAGCTCGCTTTCCTGCGGCCCTACAGGATGTAGGGTCGTTCGACGTTGTCACACGATGTGACGGTTTGAGTCGAACTTCATCTGGATCGATTCGTCTCCTCGGGCCAAAATGCGGCCCTGTGGGGTCTCGACACATCCGTTTTTCCGCGGGAGTCTCGCCATTTCCAGGCCCATCTTTGCATTCGTTTGGTTTAACGGAAACATCGCCATTTGTTGTGGGTGTACACAAATGATATACGTTCTTCGTTAGGCAAATACATATCTTTTTGTGACAAAACACATTTTATTAAAAGATATCTTGGTTGTTCTGCAAAGCATAAATCTACGGGTACATCGCTCTTTCTGTGCGATCACCAAATTTATCTCGATTTCAAGTGTTCCAGATTATGCCTCGATTGTTGAAGACCTTTTCTTAATCAAAACTCAATCCTTACTCATACAAAAAAAATTGCTTAACATAACATTATAAAATCGACCAATTCTTGTTAATTTCAACATTTTACTTATAATGCTTCAACTTTCACAAATACTAAACCTACCAAATGACGAAAGAAGGGGTTTGTTCTATGCGTGTAGCTGATTTGCTTGTGAAATGTCTTGAACAAGAAGGAGTTGAATATATATTTGGAGTTCCTGGTGAAGAAAATATTGATTTAATGGATGCCTTACTTGATTCCAGTATTCAATTTGTGGTTACCCGTCATGAAACGAGTGCTGCATTCATGGCCGGCCATTATGGTCGCTTAACAGGTAAGCCCGGTGTATGTTTGGCTACGCTTGGCCCTGGTGCTACCAATTTATTAACAGGTGTAGCCAACGCAAACATGGATCAGTGCCCTATTGTTGCCATTACAGGTCAGGCTGGGTTAGATCGACAGCATAAAGTATCACACCAATACTATGATTTAGTATCCGTCTATGAACCAGTAACGAAGTGGAATACGCAAATCAAAAAAGCTGACATTGTGCCTGAAGTAGTACGAAAAGCTTTTCAGGTGGCTTCTGATGAAAAGCCTGGTGCTACCCATATTGATTTACCTGAAGATATCGCTGCCATGGAGATTGATGCATCCCTACTATCGATTCGCGAACATTATTTATCAATTGCATCACAGTCCGCAGTAAAGAATGCCGTAAGCTTAATAGAAAAAGCAAACTACCCAATCATTTTGGCAGGTATGGGAATCACTCGTGATCAAGCATCTGATTGTTTACGTTCATTTACAAATACACACCAAATCCCTGTTGTACAATCCTTTATGGGAAAAGGTGCACTTTCCTATGAAAATGAGTTGAGTCTCCTTACCGCAGGGCTTGGCGGAGATGATTATATTACATGTGGATTTAAGCAGGCTGACTTAATTATTTCAATAGGCTTTGATATGGCGGAATATCCACCAAAGAACTGGAACCCTGATGGTAAAACACCTATTTTGCATATCGACAGCCAAGAAGCAGAAACAGACTCTCACTACCCTGTTCACGGAAGTTTACTTGGTGATATAAGCTCCAATATAAATCTTTTACAAGAGTCTCTCCCTAAAAAAGAACGTGATAATAGTTGGGTGTTACCAGTAAGAGAAAAAGCTCTTGCTGAATTAGAATCATTTAAGGACGACACAAGTTTCCCACTAAAACCACAAAAAATTATCAACGACTTACGTGACATACTTAACAAAGATGACATTGTCATTTCGGATGTGGGAGCTCACAAAATGTGGATGGCTCGAATGTATCATTGCTATGAACCAAATACATGCTTAATTTCAAACGGACTTGCTTCCATGGGTGTAGCAGTTCCTGGAGCAATTGGAGTAAAACTCGTTCACCCAGATAAACACGTCGTTGCCGTTTGTGGAGATGGCTCCTTTCAAATGACCAGCGCCGAAATGGAAACGGCTATACGTCTACAATTACCTATCGTTATTTTACTATGGAGAGATGAAGGATATGGATTAATTGAATGGCACCAAAAGAAAGCCTTTAATCGTTCTTCGCATATCGATTTTGGCAATCCTGATTTTGTAAAACTAGCAATTGCCTATGGATTCGAGGCTTTTCGCATCGAAAAAGGTGAAGAATTAAAACCAACCCTCGAAAAAGCAATTGAACGAAACAAACCAGTCCTTATTGATTGCCCTGTGGACTATGACGAAAATATGAAGCTAACTAAGAAATTGGGAGATATAAGCTGTTAAGGAAGGAGCACAATAATGAGAATTGGATCAATAATAAATGGTCAAGAACGCAACGAAAAAGATCGGGAGTCATTAGCTGTTCTAAACCCATATAACCATGAAGAAATCGGCATGCTTGCATTAGCCACAGAAGAAGATTTAAACGATGCTGTAGAGACAGCTTTCTGTACTTACCATGATATTATGAAGCCTATGTCCGCACATGAACGCGCAGAAATTTTACGAAACGCTGCAGATTTATTGGTTGAACAAAAAGATGAATTCGCCTCTATTTTAGTTCAAGAAGCTGGAAAACCATTGAAGTACAGCAAAGGAGAAGTAGACCGTGCGATACAGGTATTACGTTTTGCTTCTGAGCTTGCCAAAAACATTTATGGTGAATTGATTCCTATGGATGCAGCTCCAAGGGGACAGAATAGAATAGGAATGGTCACGAGAAAACCATTAGGAGTCGTAGGAGCTATTACTCCGTTTAACTTTCCATTGAACTTATCACTGCACAAACTAGCTCCTGCTATTGCGGCTGGTAACACCGTTGTATTTAAGCCAGCAGAGAAAACACCTTTTTCTGCTTATAAATTAGTTAAACTATTTGAACAAGCCGGTTTGCCTAACGGTATTTTAAACCTTGTCATTGGTACAGGGAAAGAAGTCGGCGAACCACTCGTCCAACATGATAAAGTAAACAAAATTACATTCACAGGATCTGTTCCAGTAGGAAAAAACATACGAGCCTCGGCCGGCTTAAAGAAAGTAACACTTGAGCTTGGATCAAATTCCCCTAACATTTTATTTGAGGATGCTAATGTGGAAGATACTGTAGAGAAATTAACAACAGGTGCTTTTGCATTTTCAGGTCAAGTCTGTATCTCGGCACAGAGAATTTATGTTCATCACACCATATATGAGGAATTCCTGGAGAAATATAAGGAACGCACCAAGATGTTAACCATCGGAGACCCAGCCAACGAAGCAACTGACATAGGACCGATGATCAATGAGGATGAATCTAAGCGAGCGAAGGAATGGATTGACGATGCTATAGAAAATGGCGCTACTCTTCAAGTCGGTGGTGAACGAACGGGTACTGTTTTAGAGCCAACTATTATGACGGATGTAAAGAAAAACATGAAGATTATCGCTCAAGAGGTCTTCGCTCCGATTGTTTCTGTCATGCCTTTCAAAACAGAAGAAGAAGTAGTGAAACGCAGCAATGATTCCATTTACGGGTTACAGGCTGGTTTGTTTACAAATAATATCGACAGGGCTTTTCGAGTAGCTGATCAACTAGAAATGGGTGGTGTCTGGATTAATGAAATTTCCACATACCGACAAGACAATCATCCATACGGCGGTGTAAAACAAAGTGGTCTTGGTAAAGAAGGCGTTAAATATGCTATTGAGGACATGACAGAAATGAAGTTTATAGGAGTGAAGCTTCAAGGAAAGGAGTGATTCGATGATTTTCAATATAATATTAGCCTCTATACTGTCGTTTTTCACAATAACTGTTCCAACAGAAGATGCGGTCACCTCTGACAATGACTCCTTTCATAAATCAGAAAAAAAGTACAGTATTACTGTCGACTACCCTATATTTGATGGAACGAAACATCCTGCTTTTATAAAAGAAATAAATGAGAGATATAAGCAGTACGCTCAAGATTTATATAAAGGATACATGGAACATGCTAGTGTGTACTCCTATCTTGCCAAAATTCGGGAACAATCTTTAGAATATACATCCACTTATGAAATCCCTTATAATCAATATCCACTAGTGAGCATTTTATATCACCATGTGGAATTATCAAGCGGTCCAGAAAAACAGCATTATAATGAGGCAAAAACATTTGATATCGAAAGTCAAAAAGAGCTTTCTTTACATGATTTGTTCGACACTTCCACTCCTTATGAAAAGTTCTTGTTAAATAAAGCATCGGAGCAACTAACCGACAAAAAACACATTAAAAGCAACCATCTTAGTGAAGATGCAATGTATTATTTGGAAAAAGACAAGCTTATCTTGTTCACGAGACCAGATGCGATTCTCTCCACTAAAGAAGAAATCTCAACTGTTACTATCCCCTTTTCTGAACTCCGTCCGTATCTAACAGAACATTATGAGAAGCTGTTATTGAGTAATAAATATTAAACAACAGGTGTCCAGTAATTCAAAATGTGGACACCTGTTTTATGTTTTTTTATGATAAGCATCAAATAATCGAGATTACTAAATAAGAACCTTAATTAAGGTTGCTTGAACCATATATCCCTGCTTTCTATAAGTTTGATTTTCACCCTTCCATTCCTTCATATTTTTTCTTATAAATTTATAACCCATTAAAGCCCATATTCCGATACATAAAACACTAAAGGATAAAAGTGCACTAAACTTACGATAATAAAATAAAACACACCTATCCCTCGAAACAACCATAACCCCATTTTAGATAAACTTGGACCCTCTCGATCATTCCTTGGTAATTTATTCTCACGGATCATAAATTGAATATACTCTACGATTAACCATAAAGAAGCAACACCAAAAGTGCTTAATGCAGCAATTCCCGCTCCTAAACCACCATAATCAGGTTGAGGACCTTGTATCACCCAAATATAAAATTCAAAATTGCTCCGTAATAATAAAAATATAAGAATATTAAAATAAAGCCCAGCTATGACTATGAGAGAAGGAAAGCGTTCTACAGCACCTAATACCATGATTGCTATAATCCACATGAAAAAAACCCAGAATAACACTCCTAGGTGTTCCAATACATAGTTTAAAGTTAAGTCATCTGTAGCAGGATCAGGAAATACATGGGACAAAAAATAATCTAATGGTTGACTTACACCATATAAAAGTAGTGCCACACCCCCAATGGTTAACACGTACCAGAGCACCCATATTTTCCATCTTCTCTGTAAATAATCTCGTACCATAGATCCTCTCCCCCTTCTCTCTCACATTCCTATCTACGTGAACATCATGAATAATGTCCATATAGCAAAAAGCAAAGCAGGAAGTTTCTTATTTTTCTTATCTCCTTTTACTACATCTAAAGTAGTAATGACAAACCAATAACCTATTACAACGGTAAAGACGACAACTAATGCATTCTCATTTAAATTAATTTGATCGAACATACTCCCACTCCTTGAAATAAACCAATATCTATAGAATAGCAGGGAAAATGCCGAATGATAAGGAATTTATAAGAAAAACGCATGCGTGACGCAGCGGTCTTAATCGAATCTCCTCCATTCAGAACTTCCTTCTTATGAGATAAAGGAAACACGACGAGCGGTACAGTTCGATGTTGACTTATCGTAAGAAGGAGCAGGAAGTTTGTTAGTTGCTCGGCGCTGGAGCTAGACATGTATCCGCCAGAAACTTTCTTTACTTTTTAGTCATGGAAAAGGTTCACCATTATATAGTGAACCTTCCCGTTTACTCTATTGTATAAAAGTCATGATTTGGGAAAAAAGAGTTAATCTTCTCTACCAATCCATCAGCCAATGGAAGGTCAGGGTCTGAGTATGTTATTATGTTTTTCTCTCGATCCATTGGTGCCTTCTTCAAAACATGATTCATCTCTTCTACAAGAAGAAGTTTAGATTCTGCCTTAGCTTTATGCAGTGCTTTCGCTGCTTGAGGTGGAACTTGAAATCTGTACTCCCACCAATAACAAGCGTAGGAATGTCTAAATTTTTGATTTCTTCTGTTGGTTTATAGGTCATCCAAGATGCCAAGAAAGGTTGGATAGATGTCCTTAAACAGATTGTAATTCTTTAGGGACATCTTCTGTGGTTTCTCTCTGTTGGCCCAGAACCTGGAATAATAAGCACTACCGGAAAAGGTTGCTTCGTTTCAGGGGTGAGAATCACACCTTTTAATGTTCCTTTTCCATCTCAACCCTTCCACCCTCATATATTCTGTATTACGTCTGTAGGTAGAAAATGTTTCCCTCAAAAGACTATATTCCTTATAACTCAACCCTTAGTTAGAAACTATTTATTTAATGAAACATTATGAGTGCTTTTCAATTGAGATCGTGTCTAGGTGCTGAAAATAGAGAAAGTTTTTTATATGAGCGACTTCCTCACATTTATGAATGAACAACCTAGAGCCAGTCTCACTAAACAAGCCCTGCTTCATAGAAGCAGGGGTTAAACAATTGAATTATTTGTTTTTATTTAAAAGTTGTTGCTCTCCCATTTTCACAAGTTCTTTCACCATGTTTCCACCAACGCTACCCCCAATTGTACCGGCATCTTTTGAGGTAAGGTTTCCGTTATATCCCTCTTGTAATGGGATGCCTTGTTCTCTAGCTATTTCATACTTCACATAGCCTGGATTAGCCGACTGAATCACTTTGGTCTTCAGTTGATCTAATCCTTCTCTGGCTTCTGGTACTAGTATCTTATTGCGATTCCGTCTTGCCATGAATTCCCCCTCCTTTCCTTTTTGGTATGCCACTAATGGAGGAGGATATTCTCGGTAGTTTTATACATACTCGGTAAAGAAAAGTGCAAGCGCCCTGCTAACGACGTACAAACTGCTGCTTACACTACGAAGGTTGGTTCGATGTTGACTTATCTTGAGGAGTAACAGGAAGCATCACTAGTCACCGGACGTTGGAGCTAGACATGTAAGATCCATTAACTTATGCTTTCTTTACAGGTTAAATAAACTTTTTTCCCCACTTATAGTTTGTTTATCTGTTTACACTTTATAAGTCCAACTAAAATCAGACCCCTAACATGGATACGTTGTAAGATGTTAAAACAAGCTCTAACAGTTTTTCAAGGTAAACTCCTTTACATGTTGTTTAGCATTCTTACGAAAGGGAAATTCTAATTGTATAAGAGGGACAACTACATACACTACTATAGCAACTAATGAGGTGAAAATTATGAAATTCGTCATTATTGGAGGAGATGCAGCAGGAATGAGTGCTGCCATGCAGATTGTTCGCAATAGTTCAGGAAATGAAATTACTACGCTAGAAAAAGGGACTATATACTCCTATGGGCAATGCGGTCTCCCCTATACCTTTACGAATCAAGTTGAGTCTACAGATGATTTAATTGCACGTACACCTGAGACATTTAAAAACAAATATGGGATTGATACAAAAATCCTTCATGAGGTCACACGTGTCGATTATGAAGAAAAGGTAGTCCATGGAACCAACTTAAAAACAAATGAATCCTTTCAAGAATCCTACGATCGATTACTTGTTGCAACAGGAGCAAGTCCAGTCTTTCCTCCATGGGATGGGAAAGATCTAGAAGGTATTTTCACACTAAAAACGATACCAGACGCTCAGGATATCAAGGCGTTCTTAGGTAAAGACATCGAGAATATCACTATTATAGGTGGAGGTTATATCGGGCTAGAAATGGCAGAAAGCATGGCTGAGATTGGCAAAAACGTCCAAATCATCGAACGCGGGAACCAGTTAGCAAAGATTTTTGATGAGGAAATGGCGGAGCTCATCCATGACGAAGGCAAAAATCAAAACCTGACCCTTACCTTTGAAGAGTCTGTTGAAGGCTTTAAAGGAACCAATCAAGTAGAGGCAGTTGTAACAAATAAAGGTGAACATAAAACAGATCTTGTTTTAGTTGCCGTTGGCGTGGCTCCAAATACATCATTTATGAATGGAACAGGAGCTTACAAAACCTACAATGATGCGCTAATTGTTAATCATTATATGCAAACAAATATTAAAGATATATATGCAGCCGGAGACTGTGCAACTCAATACCATCGCATTAAGGAAAAAGATGATTATATTCCACTAGGAACACATGCCAATAAACAAGGTCAGATTGCTGGCGTAAATATGATCGATCAACCTCGAACGTTCAAAGGTGTTGTAGGCTCTTCGATTATAAAGTTCTTTTCTCTTACACTTGGTCGTACAGGCCTTTCAGAAAAAGAGGCTCAATCTCTTAGCATCCCTTATGAAACCATAACAATACAATCAACTCACGCTGCAGGATATTACTCTAAAGAAGATAAAATGACACTAAAGCTTGTTTTCAACAAGGAGAGTCGTCTTTTGTTAGGTGGGCAGATTATTGGTGGTGCTGGTGTTGATAAACGAATTGATGTCTTAGCGACAGCATTATATCATCAAATGAAAGTTGATGAGCTACAGGATTTAGACCTATCCTACGCTCCACCATATAACGGTGTATGGGACCCCCTACAACAAGCAGCTAGAAAAACTTAAAACAAGTATTAAATTTCAACTTAATTATGAGGCCAGCACCTATCGTAAGTAGAGGTCGGCACACACTAATCGAAGGCTAGACAGCTACGCGCCAAGATTTTATACTTTCCTTTTCAAAAAAGTACCACCTCCAAAAAAGGAGATGGTACTTTAAAAGCACTGGAGCGGGTTCCAGTGCTTGTTGTTTATTATTCAAGTATATTCGACTGTTATCGTTACATCACGTAACGTTAGCGAACTGCCCTACGTTGGCAGGCTATTGGTTGATTTTTATTTTGCAGCAGTTTTCAAATTAGGGGATCCAAGGTTACCTTAACTGGTTTACCATTACGAAATTTTTTCAATTTTCAATTCGTAATTCTCAGGTAAAGCTTCTTGTTTACGTAGCTCTTCTAAAAAATCCTGGGCATCCTTCAATTTAGAAAAAGTAAATTCTTGTTGTTTATCTGCGAAGGTTACCTTTATGTCGTCCAAGTACACTCCTACTACTCTAAATAGCATGGATTCCCTTCTTTCATCTTACTTTTGATTTTTAAAAAGGCTACTCTATTCCGAAGTTACTTATAAAACCTTTCAATTCAAAGTAAGACTGTACTTATATCATATCAACTATAATATAGTTTGTACACCATATACCACCAATCCATTATTTTATTTGTATAATATTTTAACTGTATTAATACTAACAATAAATATTTTTAACTCTTATAATATAATTTCTTTTTTAGATTCCCAAATGTTGAATATAATAATCCACCCCCTTCCTCCCATTTCCGGCATTTATAGTTAAATGTTTCATCGTAAAGTCTTATTTCAATCTTTTCTACACTCCGATACAATGGAACAATATCGTCAAGGATGATGAATCAGGGATACTATCCTTCAAGGATGAAGGTGAAGTATCTACATAGAAGCCACCCTAATATTAGGGTGGCTTCTTTTTTATACGGAGTATCCACCTAATGTGTCATAAGTAAGTCCCTTTAAAAGACAGATACCTATAGCGGGTGATAAACTATGTCTGTTCTCCTCTTCAAAGGAGCAGAATATTATCTATTTAGGAGGGACCACTTTTGAGTCAACGTTCATTTATTTTTGATACCTATACACTACTATCAGGTGCTACTTTGAAGAACAGAGTACTTATGGCTCCGATGACAAACTTTTTATCAAATGAGGATGGCTCTGTTTCAGATAAAGAAATCCAATACTATCAACGCCGTTCTGGCGGTGTTGGTGCTGTCATAACAGCGTGCGCGAACGTTAACAAAACTGGAAAAGGATTTGACGGAGAGATTGGAGCAGACCGCGATGAACTGATTCCAGGACTGCGACGTCTTAGCGACGCCATTCATGAAAAAGGTGCTAAAGCTATTTTACAAATCTTCCACGGCGGAAGAATGTGTCCCCCACATTTAATTCCTGGGGAAGATGTTGTAAGCGCAAGTGCTGTACCATCTTTACGTCCAAATGCAGTAACTCCTCGGGAGATGACGGAAGATGAAGTTCAAGAAACCATAAAAGATTTCGGAGAAGCTACTCGTCGTGCAATTGAAGCAGGCTTCGACGGCGTAGAAATCCATGGGGCGAACACCTATTTAATTCAACAATTTTTCTCCCCTCATTCTAATCGTCGTACGGATCAATGGGGCGGAGAAGTAGAAGAGCGCATGAATTTCCCTCTTGCTGTAGTTGAATCCGTTCAGCAGGCGGTTCGGAACCACGCTAGCGATTCGTTTATTGTGGGGTATCGTCTATCACCTGAAGAAAAAGAGGAACCAGGTATTACAATGGACGACACACTTCAGCTTGTAGATGTGTTAGCTAAACAACATCTAGATTACCTTCACATCTCACTATCTAAGTTCAAGCAAGGCTCCATTCGTGATGAACAAGATACGAAACCTCGTCTTGAAATGATACAAGAACGTGTGGGAAGCTTAGTCCCCGTAATGGGAGTGGGCACGTTAATCACACCTGATGAGGTAGAAAAAGCACTAGCTGAAGTCCCTCTTGTCTCAATAGGTCGTGAATTGCTTATGGAACCTGATTGGGTGGAAAAAGTACAATCACAACGTGAGGACGAGCTGCGTTTAACAATGAAGAAAAAGCAAAAAGATGATCTACTTATTCCTGAACCAATGTGGACGAAAATATTAAGTGTCCCAAATTGGTTTCCATTAGATGAAGATTAAAGGAAGGCGCAAGTGCCCGTTTAGCGACGTATGGGCTAACAGAACCTCCATCATCACAGAACTTCTTCTGAATCTGTAGTAGATAAAGGAAACACGAAGAATGGAGGCGAGGGAAGCACAATAGTCGCTAGGCGCTGGTGCTAGACATGTAAGAACCACCAACTTATGCTTTTCGTTACAATGAACACACAAGTCCCTGTCTAACAGGGGCTTTTTTATAAGGAATAATACTTATTAGGAAAGCTCGTCTTTATTTTGAACTGTTACATGTGTTTTATAAAAGCTTTGCACCTCATCAAACAAGGCTGGCTTTTTATTCTGAAGTTTATAGTAATCCTCTGATTCATTCTCATCTAAGACCGTAATAATACAGAAACCATTTTTCGCTAGTTCTACAAGCACCCCATTAAAATTCATTGTACTGGTACTATTTGATTCTTCCACAATAAACGCAGAAAACGAGTTCTTATCTTGTCTATGAGGTTTAAGCTTTTCATCTAATAAATTACGATATGTATCATAATTTATTTTCTTTATCTCTTTTGAGTCAAAATAATTCACAAACTTCCTTATTTGCTTTTCTTTTGTAATGGGCTTCTCATCTTCACCATAAGTGTAATCATGCACCTTTAAATCAATAGCCGATATGGAAGATTCTGAGTTAATTAGACTTTGAAACGTCTTTTCCTGTTCAGATTGCTGACAACTTGCTAGAATGAGAAGAGTCACCATAATCAATAATTTCTTCATGTAATCTTCCTTTGTCTAAAAAATATAAATTCCTTTTATATGGAAGTAAACAACACATTTCCCCAAATTTTTACACACTCTATCATGAATAGGTTGTTTTGATAGCATCCAACATATGCATAGTGTTCTATAAAGATGAAAGATATATTAGGGTCGGTACCGTTTAGTTTATAAAGCACTATTTCCAACTATATCAAAGATGATCATGAATACTCATAAATTTTCAATTTCATTCCTTATTTGGGGAATCTAACATATTATACGAAAGCATACGAACTTGGTTTCACATATTTTCCTTTCCTATATTAGAAATCATAATAAACGAAAAGCCTGACTATTTGCCGGAGATTTCTTTTTATAATACAATAGTAAACATTAAGTAGGTGCTTCTAAATCTAAACTTCTTTAGAGGCGTTTAGAATGGTTATGTCAAAATTCAAGTTGCCATGTTAAAGAATGTGTATTGATGGAAGGTGATCTGTTGAAAAAAATAATGAGTAGCGTCCTAATCAGTGTCGTTCTTGTTGTAGCTCTGTATTTCTATTTTAATTCTAAGCTTGTACATCACGACCAATTACACCACGTTAAAATTTCAAATAAACACCATGTTGAAGAAGGTGGCCAGTCTCATTATAAAATTACGGCCGGGGATAAAGAATTAATTGTGGAAAATAAAACCACTTACGATTTAATCCAGGTTGGGCAGAAATACAACATTGAATACGAATATGCAAAAAGCATCTCCCCTACTATTCTTTCGATTGTTGATGAATCTGAAGAATTAGAAGGCGGAGGCCATTAATGTATGAATAAAAGCCAAGCACTCAAATTGTGAGTGCTTGGCTTTCTTCTGATTGACTTTTTTACGTCGTTGATGTTTCATGTGACTTATATTGCGGGGGCTTTAGTAAAATAATTAGTATTTTCTCACACATACCCCATACTTCATTTACTGCTACACACATGAAATCAGCATGTTAGAGCCAAACAGTTAATCTTATTCTCCCCACTTCACCCCGTACATAGCATTATAACGTTCCCATCTGGGTCTTTTACTGTGAAAAACTCAATATCATCAAACCGGGAAATTTCTGAATTAATCTCAAAACCTTTTTCCGAAACAAACTGGTAGGCTTCATCAATATCAGGTGCATGAAGGTTACAAAGTGGGTGTGGTAAAAGACCAACATACTCCTTACCGCCATTTGGGCCCCCATCCAAAACAAGACCTGTGTACGTATTGATTGGCACATTATAAACTGGTGGTTTAACTTCATCTAAATTCACATTTTGACCTAATAAGGTGCTATACCATTGCACAGATCTTTTTAAATCGGAAACATGTACAAATACGGTATGTATCTTGTTCTCAATGGGACTTTTCATAATAAATCTCCTTCCGCTTAGTTGACCTCTTTTCTCCATTCAAGATTTTCATTTAAATGCCTTCTATAAAATGGAAAATTATCTACGTTTATTTTCCGGCTGCTTCATCCAATACCGAATCCCTTTGCCCGCATAAGGCTCATCTTCATATCTCGGTATAATATGCAGATGGGCATGGGGAATTGATTGTCCTCCAACTTGGTTAACATTCCACCCTACACTATACCCATTAGGTTGATACTTCTCGTCTAAGTATTTTTTTGCACGTAATAGAAGTTTCCTTGTTTCAGTCCATTCCTCTTCTGTTAAATCAAATACTGTCTCATGATGCTGTTTTGGTATAATGAGTCCACTCCCCTCAAGCACCTCTTGCTCTGAAGGTTTTTGAATGAAATAACAATACTCTGTTTCCATAACAATCTGTTGCTCGCTATCCTTATATAACGCACAAAATACACAACTATGCTCCATTTCTACTCTTCCTTCCCACTCTATTTTTCCTTCTAACATTCTATTACTATACGTTAAAAAAGATTTCCTGTTTAAAAAGCACATTTTCATTTTTCCTGCATGTACTGATAACGAATTAGTACGTAAAGGGGAGAACAAAATGAAACCATTTCAGTTAATACCGTTTAGAGTTAATGAAATCCATGAGCAGTCAAACGAAATTCCACAAGGTGTAAAAATGATTGAAGCACCATCTATGTGGAAGCATGATGTTTACGGAAATGGAATTGTTGTAGCGGTAATTGATTCTGGATGTGACGTAAACCATCCAGACTTAAGGAAAGCAATCATCGATGGACGAAATTTCACAGGTGGCAACCCTCGTGACGTGTCTGACGGTAACGGACATGGGACACATGTTGCAGGTACTATTGCAGCTTCGTTAAACAACAAAGGCGTGGCAGGAGTAGCTCCCTCAACAAAATTACTTATCCTCAAAACGTTTGATGAAAATGGGAATGCTTCTTATGAGAACATTGTCAAGGCGGTGAAATACGCAAATAAGTGGCGTGGCCCAAGAGGTGAGCGTGTACGTGTTATTTCCATGTCATTTGGAGGCAGTCAGAATTCTGCAATGCTCCATCGTGCCATTAAGAATGCGGTAGAAAATGATATCCTTGTAGTCTGTGCAGCTGGAAATGCTGGTGATGGAAATGAACAAACCACTGAAAAATTGTACCCAGGGTATTACAAAGAAGTCGTGCAAGTTGGGGCTGTTGACTTTAATGGAGACATGGCAGACTTTACAAATACAAACGATGAAATTGATATAGTTGCTCCTGGAGTCGGCATTCGTTCCACATATATGAACGGTCAATACGCTACCCTATCAGGAACTTCAATGGGGACACCTCACGTTGCAGGTGCTTCCGCTTTATTATTAGAAAAAAATGAACAAGAATTCGGCCGTACCTTATCTGAACCTGAACTGTATGCACAACTCGTTAAACACACTTCTCCATTAGGTTACAGTAAACGAACAGAAGGAAATGGATTACTTACCTTAGGGGTTAGTGACGTTCCATACGATGAATTTGAAGCCTTTATGTTAGAAGAAGGATCAGAAGAATAACATTGGTTATAGTCAAGGTTTGGCGTATGTCATAAAAAGAAGGACGAAATCACCTACGGTTTCGTCCTGTGCTTATGATTATACATACTTAGGATGCATGTCTAACATGTTAATGCATCTAATTAATAAACTTACCTATTAATGGAGCGTGCCATCCTTACATACGTGTGACGTTTCCCTCTTATTGCAATCGAATACTCCATAATGTTTTCTGGTACGGCAACTCCATTATAGCCGGCATCTCCGATGTGATGAATATCTGCTCCGGCCATCTTATTTTGAAGAGCAATTTGTCTGATTGTATCTTCTGTTGCCCCTTCTTGGCTTGTGCCGATGGTCAGCATCGCTAAAGCTCCAGCTTCATGTATGTAGCTCGTCCAATTCTGTACATTCTCAACACTAACTCCAGGAACCGTTCCAGGTGAAGGTATTAAGATAACATCTGCTCCTACTGTTACCAAATCCTTAATGGTCGATTCATTGGTTATGCCACTTCCACTTTCGCTTGTAACTCCAGCTCCATGCATCTTTCCAGCTATAATAAACAAGTCGTCCCCAACAATTCTTTTTGATTCACGAACCGCTGAAATTATTTCTTTATTACTCACTCCAGTTCTTGGATTACCAGTAAAACAAATATAATCAAATCCCAGTTCCATTGCTTTTTCAACCGTTTCTTTAGAGTATCTTCGTCCAATCGGTAGTGACTCAAGTTGCTCATTCATTCTCAAGTTTGGATCGACTGGCTCTAGATTGACTCCAACTGGACGACCAGTTAGGTTTTTTACTTGCTGAACAATAGAACCTTCATTTGGAACACCTTCCATAACTGGATTAAATACATCTATAAGATTTAGTAAAATCAAATCCGCTCCAAATGATGCTATAAGCTCCATATTGCTCACCTCACGATATAGCGGCTGAAAGGAAGGAATGACTTCTGATAAAACAATTCTTCCCTCTGATGTTCGAATGCTTTCAACCAAATCCTGACCATTCATTTGTTGAAAATCTGATGCAGTACAATTTAAAAAACGTTTCATCGTATAACCTCCTAGTTTAACACTAACTCTATAATACCTTATCATCACTAAAGCTTAGAGCGAACTTCTGTTTATCCCTACACTCTATCTTAAAATGTAAAAAGAAAGGCCATCCCCACTTAGGGATAGCCTTCTTGCAATCACTTCACTTCTAGAATTCCTTCTGTCCCCTGATCAAATTCACCATGCTTGTGAACTGTAAGCGTTTCATCTTCACTTAAGTTCGTAAAGACAATCGGCGTTACGATAGAAGGCACTTTAGATTCAATTGCTTTGAAATCTACTTCTAACAAACGTTGACCTTTTGTTACTTTATCGCCAGCTTTCACGAAATCATTGAAGCCTTCTCCTTCTATTTTCACCGTATCCAGCCCAACGTGAATCAAGATCTCATGACCACTATTAGCTGTAATACCAACCGCATGCTTGGATGGGAATACCGTAGTGACTTCCCCGTCTACTGGAGAAACAACGGAGTTTTCAGCTGGTTCAATGGCAAAACCATCGCCCATCATTTTTTGGGAAAATGCATCGTCTGGTACTTCTGTTATTGGCACTACTTTTCCAGATATCGGTAATACGAAATCACTACCTGTTAGTGGCCTCTTTGCATCAGAAGTTGATTGTTCCTCCACCTCATCCGTTGGTTTAGGCTCACCTTGTTGATTTAGTTGTTTTTGCATCGCATTGGCCACAAATTCAACATTTGTCCCTACGACCACTTGGATATTTGTGCGACTTACTTTCATCACACCATTTGCTCCGTGCTTTCTTAGTTTGTTTTCAGCTACTTGGTCGATATCATGAATCGCTAAACGTAAACGTGTTGCGCAATAATCAATAGACTTAATGTTCGATTTTCCGCCTAAGTCTTGCATAAAGTGAGCAGCCATGTTTTCAAATTTGTCGCCCCCAGTAGGTCCACCAGCTGCTGGCTCTTCTCCTTCTTCCATATCAAAGTCTTCTTCTTCACGGCCTGGTGTTTGCAGATTTAGTTTAATGATTAAGAAATAGAAGACTACGAAATAAATGGCACCAAACACTAAACCTTGGAGTAGAAGTAACAGTGGTTTTTGTGCTAAGCCGAAGTTCAACACATAGTCAATCGCACCTGCTGAAAATGTAAAGCCATGAAGCATGTCAAATACATATGCTACAACCATGGATAGACCTGTTAATAATGCGTGCACACCATAAAGTAATGGAGATAAAAACATGAAGGAGAACTCAATTGGTTCTGTAATCCCCGTAATAAATGAAGTTAACGCAATACCACCAAGCATTCCTGCCGTTGCTTTTCGACGGTTTTCTTTTGCTGTCACGATCATTGCTAAAGCAGCAGCTGGCAGTCCAAACATCATGATTGGGAAGAAACCAGCCATAAAGATACCTGCTTCAGGGTCACCTTCGAAGAAACGGTTCAAGTCCCCAGTAGCTCCCTGATAATCTCCAAAAACGAACCATACAAAACTATTCAGTACGTGGTGAAGACCAACTGGAATTAGGAGGCGGTTCAAGAAACCATAAATCCCAACACCTAGTGCTCCTGCATCAATGATCCATTGTCCTAGTGCGTTAATTCCATCCTGAATTGTTGGCCAAATAACCCCAAATATCCCTGCAAGCACAATCATCGTACCTGCTGTTACGATGGGCACAAACCGTTTACCTCCAAAGAATGCAAGCCAATCCGGAAGCTTTATTTCACCGTATTTGTTGTAGAGTAAACCTGCTATAACACCGCTTAATATTCCACCTAAAAAGGAAATATTGATGTCCTCATTAATAGATTGGGCACCATTTTGCAGCACAAAGTACCCAATTGCACCCGCAAGTCCAGCGGCGCCATGACCATCCTTCGACATCCCTATCGCTACACCTATTGCAAAAAGGAGCGGTAATTGATCGAAAATAGCTCCTCCTGCTGCAGCCATAAACGGAATGCCTAGAAAGTCATCCTGTCCTAACCGAAGCAATAGTCCGGCTGCTGGCAGTAAAGCGATTGGAAGCATTAACGCTTTTCCGATACGCTGTAAAAAGTTTAACATTCCTCTTTTTCCCCTTTCCGAAATAAAATGTGAATACAATAAGGAACAGAGGCTCTAAAACAAATCATTAAAGCCCTTACAATATACGCTCTATTCCTTATCTTTTACGTAGCACTACATCTACATATAATAAATCGTTTACAATTCGAGGATATCAGTACGATGATAAGTTGTCTATACATTTATACAAATGTCCATATGAATTCCAATTTTATGTTTCACCTATTTTATATAATAACTTGTCTATTATGTTCGTAACTTGTCTAGACATCTATCATTGAGTAAGATATGATGTGAACAGAAATGTGAATCGTTTCTGCAATGGATTCGTAATCTATACCATAGAATTTTATAAACAGTCGTCCAAGTAACACATAAGGAGGAACACCTATGATCGATAAAAACTCCCCTGTACCTATTTATTATCAAATAGAAGAAGCCATAAAATCCCAAATCATTAACGGAGTGCTACAACCAGGAGATGCATTACCTTCTGAACGTGAATATACAGAACAATACAACATCAGTCGGATGACTGTACGTCAGGCTATAAGCAATCTCG
Source organism: Pontibacillus yanchengensis (assembly GCF_009856295.1). Lineage (NCBI taxonomy): Bacteria > Bacillati > Bacillota > Bacilli > Caryophanales > Bacillaceae > Pontibacillus > Pontibacillus yanchengensis. Next base: position 752,785 of record NZ_WMEU01000001.1, read on the forward strand.
TTCATGCTGGATATTTATATAGACAAAAAGGTAGGGGTACCTTTGTCTCAAAGCAAAAAATTGAAAAAAACCTACAGGGTTTAACGAGCTTTTCTGAAGATATGCGAGCTCGTGGCATGAAACCCGGAAATCGATTAGTTGGCTTTGAAATCATCCCTGCCCCATCTTCTATCGCTAGAAAACTGAAGATAGAAGAACATACTCCTATCTATGAAATTAAAAGGATTCGTCTTGCAGATGATAAACCAATGGCATATGAACGCACCTATATTCCAGCTAATCTTGTTAAAGGGCTTACAGAAGAACACGTTAAAGGATCTTTATACGATTACTTAGAGGACACTCTCAACCTAGTCATTGAATCTGCCACTCACGAAATAGAATCATCTTTGACAAATGAATTTGAAATGAAAATGCTAGAAGTTCCCGAAAACTCTTCTATTCTCCTCATTAAACGTCAAACGTTCTTGCAAGATGGCACCCCATTAGAGGTTGTTGAATCAAGTTATCGTTCAGATCGATATAAGTTTATGACCCATATGATAAGAAATTAACAGACCTCCAAACCTAATCAGGTTTGGAGGCTTTTTTTACTTATGACATTAATAAATAAATAAGAGATGTTATTCAGTAAACGAGACATAATCTTGAAGACTTGAATTTGATATAGTTTTGGGGAGTGGTGTGTTTCCGTTGTGTTAAGTGGGAGAAGAAATGGGCTGGTAAATGGAGCGACTTTCCCTGCTTTCGGAGCAAGAATCAAAAAACAGGAGCTACTTTTAAAAATAGGAGTGACAGCCCTATTTCCCGCCCCATCTTTACGTAATTTGGTTCAACGGAAACATTTCTCTTACCAAGATAATGGGGCGATAATGGAATATCGACAGCAATATCAAAACTTTCTAGAATTAAACAATCATAGAAAAGTCGGACTTTTTCAATAATTGTGATTATGCTGTTGCCCTTTATAAGTTCCATAGATATAATGATTGTATTCATTTTATAAAGGGGGAACTGCGATTGCCAATTAATATTCCTAGTAAATTACCGGCGTACGATGTGTTAGAGAACGAAAATATTTTTTTAATGGATGATAAAAGGGCAGTTACCCAAGATATCCGTCCTTTAAATATACTTATTCTTAACCTAATGCCAGAAAAAGAGCGAACTGAAACCCAATTACTGAGATTACTAAGTAATTCTCCACTGCAAGTAAACGTCGAGTTTTTGCATACAGCAACATATGAGTCCAAAAATGTAAGTCAGTCCCATTTGCATCAGTTTTATAAAACATTTGATCAAGTAAAAGATCGTCGTTATGATGGCATGATTATAACAGGTGCGCCTGTTGAGCTATTACCATTCGAAGAAGTTGACTATTGGAAAGAGTTAACAAAAATTATGGAGTGGTCGAAAACGAATGTCACCTCCTGCTTACACATCTGCTGGGGTGCTCAAGCGGCCCTTTACTATCATTATGGAATTAACAAGTACACCCTCCCACAAAAGCTTACTGGTGTATTTAGGCACTACATTATGAATTCCACAGTTGAGTTATTGAGAGGCTTTGATGACGAATATTTGGCTCCTCATTCTCGATATACTGACGTTCCTGAAGAAGAGATTATAGCTCACGATGACCTTCTTCTGCTATCATCCTCTGAAGAAGCTGGTGCCTTTATGGCTATGTCAAAAGACGAAAAACATGTCATGATTACAGGTCATATTGAATACGATGCTTATACTCTCTCTGAAGAGTATCAACGAGATATAGCTAAAGGTTTAGAAACGGCTATTCCAAAAGATTACTTCCCAAAAAATGATCCAGAAGCAAAACCATTAAACCGCTGGCGCTCCCACGCATACTTACTATTTTCAAACTGGTTAAATTATTACGTCTATCAAGAAACTCCCTACGAGTGGGACTAAAAATCAATGTAGATGCAATAGCGAAAGCCCCGGACATTTATACCGGGGCTTATCTATTGTATTAAAAAGGTCGCTTATAAAATTCAATCTCGATCATAAATCAATTCTAAATCTCGAAATTAACACTACACTTCTTGCCCCTAACCCTATTTTACCCACAGGGTCCGTTATTTGGTGTTAAGAAAAAAGGAAAGCTAGTAAGGTTTCCTTCATTCTTCTCAATATGGATACCATATTGAAAATAGCTTCATTGGCTCAGTGATAGTGACATGTTCTTTTACATATACTGTTAATAAAAAAGGGGGGATGAAGATGAAGAAGAAGGTTGTGATTTTCACAGATACAGGGGTGGATGATGCTTTTGCTTTAATCTATGCGCTTAAGCATCCAAATTTAAATGTGCTTGCCATTCTTGCTGGATACGGGAATGTCTCGAAAGAAAAGGCTACTCGTAATGTATATTACCTTTTAAAGGAAACAAATAACACCGACATCCCTATAATAAGTGGTGCTTCCAAATCATTAGCTGGAGATTCGCCTACTTTTTACGAGGAAATTCATGGGTACAGTGGGCTAGGGGAAATTGAGACAGAAATCGAAAAATTCAGCGTACTTAATTTTGATCAATTTTACACTATACTAGATGAAAACAAGGATGTAACACTTGTTAATCTAGGGCGTCTTACATCACTCGCCATGACTTATATTACAGCCCCAGACATTATGAATAAGATATCTGATTTAGTCATTATGGGAGGAGCATTCCTAGTACCTGGTAATGTAACTCCTTATGCCGAAGCTAACTTTTATGCTGATCCAACTGCAGCAAGTGTCGTAATCAATAACTCTAGCCCAGAAAATGTAACACTGGTTCCATTAAACATAACCGAAAAGGCTATTCTGACGACTGATGTATTAGACACCATTGTGCAACAATCCGTAACGAAATTAGGGTCATTATTAGAAGAATTATTTAGACCTTATTTTAAATTTTATCAAAAAAAGAACACCAATTTGAAAGGTGCTCCGCTCCACGACCTCACTGCTATGATCTACGTCTCAAATCCTTCCTTATTCAAAAGCCTATTTAGGAATGTGACAGTTGTAGATGATTCCTACTTTGCAAGTGGGCTAACCATAGCAGACTTTAGAAGTAACCCAACACTACAAAAAAATTCGAACAACTATTGTCGTATTCTTTTACAGGTGGATGAAAAGAGGCTAATGGAAGAATTTAAAAGGATAATTATTGGGAGTGTATAACTTAGTTCAATGACTTTTCATACACATATACTTCATTCTTCTCATTCGTTACAGAATTCTTTATATACGTAAAACCTACTGATTCCCAAAAGGAGTGAGCTTTTCTATTGTTCACTAACACACCTAACCGTATTTCCTTCAACCCATGATCAACCAAAAGGTTTTCTAGTGCTATATAAGCTTGGTAACCAAAGGAATATTCTTGATAATCGTAATGAATCATAAAAAGTCCAATCCACGGATAACCATCTTTAGGATTACGCATTAAGTAATCCACTATACCTATATAAGTATCCTCTAACTTGATAAATAGACTCTCTGTCTGCTTATCTAAAAACTCGGTTTTCAATTCTTCTATACTTCGAGAGGATTTACCATTTTCCATCTCATTATAAGCTCTGTTTGAGTTTTGGATCTCCTGTGCAATATATATCGTTTCCTCTGATATTGGTTGGAAGGTAATCATAATCTATCAGCCCTCTAATCTTTTTATTTAACACATCAGTTAAGTTTCTTCCCCCTATGACCTCTTCCTTGGCCCAAACCCCAAAACATAATCTTTTTTTCTTTACATATGTGCATAAACTGGATGAAAATATGATTGACATTGATAATCGTTATCATTTATTATATTAGTAATTAAAATGATAAGTATTCTCAATTATCTATTATTGAACAATTGAAAGGAGTTAGCCCCATGTACTCTTCATTTATAGTTACAGCACCCTTTAAACACGAAGTTGAGTGTTTTTGCTCAGATGTTAAACATACGAACACCATCGCTTTTAGAAAAGGGGATCACCTATACCTAACCGAGGAGAAAAGATACGTTAACGATATAGGATGGTATTTTAAAGTTTTAATAAATGACATGTATAGTGCCTATTTTGTTATTACAGATTTAGAAAAACTGTACCAAATGGATTATCTCCATTCTTTATTAGATATTGAATTAGAAATTAACTATTACCAGTACAAGGTTAATCAAGCACTAGATGAAAAAGACGAAGAAACCTTTACAACTTATGTTACCAAATTAGAAAAACGTCAAGAACTCCTTCATCACAAAGTCACCAGTTAATCATATATAGAAAGAAAGGATGAGATACCGATGGCAAATATACTAATTACATTCGCTAGCATGTCAGGCAATACAGAAGAGATGGCTGATTTATTAAAAGCTGATATCGAAAAGCATGGACACGAAGTCACGTTTGAAGAACTTGACGAATTAAGTGCACATGACCTCGTTCAATATGATGGTCTTTTATTAGGATCTTACACTTGGAATGATGGAGACCTCCCATATGAAGCAGAAGACATCTACGAAGAAATAGAAGATTTAGATTTAACTGGAATCAAAGTTGCTGTGTTTGGTTCTGGTGATACAAATTACCCTCTCTTCTGTGAAGCAGTTCATACGTTTGAGAAACAACTTACGTCTTCTGGTGCTACTCTTGTCCAAGATGGTCTTAAGATTGAAATGGCACCTACCTCAGATGAAGACTTTGAGAAAATTTCGGCCTTTGGAGATACATTCGCTACTTTTTTTAACACTGTTACTTATAACAGCTTAGGAAGAAGAACAAAAGCGCAAGCGACCGTCTAGCGCCGTATGGGCAGCAGCCTGCACTGCGTAAGCGTCAAGCCGCTCTCTTATTTATAAAGGAGCCAGGAACTTCTCACCACATGGTGTTTCATTCCTGGCTTTTTTCTATGGTTGATGACAATCAACTGAAAGCTTCACCATTACTGCTATGTTCTTTCGGCCAAAAAATATGTCGTTTCCCAGTAGATAATACAATCGTTTCAATCACATCTGGTATCCTCTGAAACATATGCTTTGTGGATTGAATTACCATCATGTGAAATTGCTGAAGCTGCTCTTCTACACCCTCAAACACGTATTTTTTAATATTGAGTTCCTTTTCGGATTGTTGAATAACGACGTGGTCAAGACTGAATTCTTGACCACTAATCTCATCAAAACCATTCCAAAACTGACAGAACCAGGCTTGTTTATCCTTTTGTTGTTCCAATATTATTTGTTGAATAAGATGATCCATAATTTGTGCTAATTTTATGTAATAACACCCTTGTGATGGAAAGATGTCTTCATTAATTTCTCGCTGTTTATTCCCAATTATCTCTAAAATCATAAGCATATTTCGCTCTTGTTGGGGGCGGTGATATATCTCATGCACAACTTGATCCACAAAAGACTGAAGCTCTTTCTTCCAGCCTTCAGTAGTTTTCATAAACGCACACTCCATTCTCCTTCTATATAGAATTATTATAATTGATAATGATTATCATCGTCAACATAGTCCTTAGTCCGTATTTGAATAAGTGAGGGTGCACTGTAAACACTACATAGGAGAGGGATAAAGGAGTGATTTTCTTATGATTTGGTATCTAATTTTATCTGTTATTAGTATTTTATTGATAATCTATACCATACGTAAGCACAATGATCGTAGGTTACTCCCCTTTTTCCTTGCACTTGCAGGTATAATTCACCCATTTGAAACAATCATTTTGGTATATTTGGATGCTTATCACTACACATTGGGTCTATTTCAAAATATCTATAAAGACAGCGTAGCTGGTAATTTTGTTTCGAATTTATTAGCAGTTCCAGCTGCTAGTTTATTTATTGCTGCAAATCAACTAAAAACTCGATGGTTTTGGGTTATTTCTGGGATATTTGTTCTTATAGAAATCCTATTTATTCATCTCGATATTTTTATACCACTGTGGTGGAAAACATACTATACCGCTATTTTGTTACCTATTCACTTCTTCATTGGAAAAAAGTTATGGCAGTTTTTTTGCTCATACAAGTACAATGAGCCCCCTAAGTGGCTACTATTTTTCATCCTATATTTTGCTTGTGTGTCCACATTAGGAGCACTTAATTTCACTCTTTTAGGTGCATATGATTTGTTTCACTTTCAGGCCGGTCTTTACCAAGACAATTTCAGAGACCACTTAAGTGTTTCTATACCTCATTTATTCATATTCTCATTTCTTCTGTGTAAATGTATTACACTTAAAATACCTGTAGGATTTACTATTCTGATACTCCTGATAATCGACATTATTTTTATGAATACAAACACATTACATTTCACTAGTCTATTAGCATTCGCAACGTATATTGTGTTACGAATCATCATGATTTGGATTGTTCATCTATTTCTTTACTTTCTTACTCCCCCATACAATAATCATGTATAGTCTAATAAAAAAATAAACCGATTTATTACCAATTAAAAAGAACCGCCCTCCTAACTGGTGGGCAGTTCTTCTTCCTATTCCAATGTTCGGTTGTTTTCATCTACATCGAAATGTTTATTTACACCATATGGCTGGTCTTCCTTCATTTCTCCTGTACCATCACATATAGTACAAGTATAACGCCATTCTTCGTCATCCATGAGTAAACCAGATCCATCACATGCAGTACAACGTATTTCGTGCCTCGCCATGAACATCGCTCCTCTTATTTTTTATCGCGATCTCTGACCCAATTAATGAGTCCTCCTTTTAACATCATGTCCACTTGGCGTGAAGATAATGTATGGCGAAGCTTAACTTCTTCATTTTTTCCTTTAACAGTTGCTGTAACTTCTTCTCCTTTTTGGATTGCATCGCGCAAACCACTGAATTGAAGGATATCACCTTGTTCTAATTTGTCAGCTTCTTCATCAGTTGAGAAGGTTAATGGAAGAACACCAAAGTTTACAAGGTTTTGCCAGTGAATTCGAGCAAAGTCCTTAACTATCACAACTTTTGTACCCAAGAAACGAGGTGCTAGGGCAGCGTGTTCACGACTGGAGCCTTGACCATAGTTATAGCCACCAACAAGAGCGTGACCACCCTCATCACGAATGTCCATCGCACGATCATAATAAGATTCATCAACTATTTCAAATGTGAATTTGCTGATTTCAGGGAGATTACTACGATAAGGTAGCACTCGAGCGCCACCAGCTAAAATTTCATCCGTAGAAATATTATCTCCCATCTTAAGAAGAACTGGTAATTCCATTTCATCTGGTAATTCATCCATCTCTGGAATAGATGCAATATTAGGTCCTTTTTCTAAACCAACTTTCTTAGCCTCTTCAGGTAACAGCGGTTTATCCAGTAATGTCATATCAATCGTTGGCTGATCTGGGTCCTTGACGTTAGGATAATCCATGTCTAGCGTGCGTGGATCGATAATTTTACCGAATAACGCAGAAGCCGCTGCAGTTTCTGGACTACATAAGAATACACTATCTTCTTTTGTACCAGAACGTCCCGGAAAGTTTCGAGGAGTAGTACGTAAACTATTTTTACCTGTTGCAGGCGCTTGTCCCATACCAATACAACCGTTACAGCCCGCCTGGTGAAGACGAGCCCCTGATGGCAATAAGCTAGCCATATGACCATGTTTAACTAAATCAGTTAATATTTGGCGAGAAGATGGGTTAATATCATAAGAGACACCATGAGCAACTTGCTTTCCTTTTACGATTTCAGCAGCCATCGCAAAGTCACGGTATGAAGGGTTTGCAGAAGATCCAATATAAGATTGATAAATTGGCTCTCCAGCCACTTCTGTTACTGGAACTACGTTACCAGGACTAGATGGCTTGGCAATTAACGGTTCAAGCTCGGAAAGATTAATTGTTTCTGATAAATCATATTTGGCATCGTCATCAGCCAGGATTTCAGTCCAGTCATCTTCACGATCTTGGCTCTTCAAATAGCGCTTCACCTCATCATCCGAAGGGAAAACAGTACCTGTTGCTCCAAGCTCAGCTCCCATATTCGCAATTACGTGGCGATCATCAGCTGAGAGGTTCTTAAGACCTGGACCATGATATTCGATAATTTTGCCAACGCCACCTTTTACATCATGACGACGTAAAAGCTCTAGAATAACATCTTTCGCACTTACCCATTTAGGTAATTCACCTTCTAGATAGATGCCCCATACTTCTGGCATTTTCACATAAAATGGTTCGCCAGCGATAGCCATGGCAACATCAATACCACCTGCACCCATAGCGAGCATTCCCATTGCTCCATTTGCACACGTATGGGAGTCAGACCCTAACAGCGTTTTGCCAGGAACAGCTAACCGCTGCATATGTACAGGGTGACTCACTCCATTTCCTGGACGGCTAAAGTAAATACCAAAACGTTGTGCTGCACTTTCTAGAAATAAGTGGTCATCCGGATTTTTACTGTCTTCCTGAATCAAGTTGTGGTCGACATACTGAGCAGAAACCTCGGTTTTTGCATAATCTAATCCCATGGCTTCTAACTCAAGCATTACCATAGTACCTGTAGCATCTTGTGTTAGTGTTTGATCAATCTTTAGTCCAATTTCTTCTCCAGGTGTCATTTCACCTGATAAAAGATGATCTTTGATTAATTTTTGCGTGACATTTAAAGCCATCATTCGACCTCCTTCAGTTATTACAGTTACTTCGTCTATCAGTACTATACCCTGAAAATGGGAAAATCAATCGTTAGATACTAATCGATGAGTTAACTTTTTTCTAGAAATAGGTCTAATAAATGAGAATAATGGTGTTTCTTGAGATTAATAAATTTTGAAATAGTATTGCTAATTTAGTGTATAAGTATAAGAGGCTTAATCTTGAAAAATTGAATTCGAGATAACCTGCAACTGTACTCAAATTTATATAAAATGGGCTCTGGGCGACTTTCCCTGCTTTAGGAGCGAGAATCGAAAAACAGGAGCTACTTTTGAAAAATAGGAGCGACCGCCCCAATTTCCCTGGCCATGTTTCCATTCATCCCATCATCGCAAAGGTGGACTGGGAACAAGGAGACTCCCGCGGGAGAAAGAGGTAGGCAAAATCCCCTGAGGGTGTTTTTCCCCGAAGGTAGAATAATTAAGAGGAGATTCGACTAAAATCATCACATCGTGTGACAACGTTGAACGACCCTACATCATGTAGGGCCGGCAGGACGGGGCTGTTCCCATGCCACCTTTATTCTATCGAAAGCAACGGACATTTCTCTTACCCAAATCATCTCGAGTCCAAGTCTTCCAGATAGATAATGGGGCTAAAATGGAACTTAAAAACTTATGCATCTCTACTAAACACTAACTTGTCCCACTGTTGCACGGCTCTTTTCATAATGATATAGTCAAGCCACGAAAGGAGTGGAGAATCATGGCAAAACCGCGTATTGGCTTTATTGGAACAGGTGTAATGGGAAAAAGCATGGCAAAACGGCTCATGGATGAAGGGTATCCACTTCATATATATACACGAACGTATGAAAAAGCAGAGGAATTAATCGAAGCAGGTGCTTATTGGAAGGAAAAAGTAAAAGACGTCGCATCAGAGTCTGACATCATTATTACGATGGTAGGCTATCCAGATGACGTAGAGGAAGTATATTATGGTCAAGACGGATTGATGGAAAATGCCAAACAAGATACGTATCTTATTGATATGACTACGTCGTCACCTGAAGTAGCAATGGACATTCATGATAAAGCAACTGCCAAGGGATTAATTGCAATGGATGCGCCAGTATCAGGAGGAGATATTGGTGCAAAGAACGGTAATCTTTCAATTATGGTAGGCGGAAATACTGAAGCGTTCCAACAAATGAAACCTGTTTTTAACGTTTTGGGGAGTAATGTTGTCCTCCAAGGAGAAGCTGGAGCTGGTCAATATACGAAAATGTGTAATCAAATAGCAATCGCTTCCAATATGATGGGAGTTTGTGAAGCATTAATCTATGCTGAATCAGCAGGTTTGGACCCTGAAACTGTTCTACAAAGCATTAGTGGAGGCGCTGCAGGAAGCTGGTCTCTAACAAACTTAGCACCACGCATGATTGCAGAGGATTTCTCCCCTGGATTTTTTGTCAAACACTTTATAAAAGACATGGGTATCGCAATCGAATCCACAGAACGTATGGGATTAGATCTCCCTGGACTACAACTTGCCAAAGAACTGTACGACAAAATTGCAGAAGACGGTGAAGGCGATAGCGGAACTCAAGCTCTTTATAAGTACTATAAATTGAATAGTTAGTATAAAAAGGCATGTGACTTTCCCAAGCACATGCCTTTTAGTAAAATAATATTTTTTTGTACTACATTCACTACTTATAACCTTTATTCTTTCGGTAATGTAAATGGATTTGATAAAGATGCATAGTCTCCAGCTAACCGTGCTAGCGGTTTCCATTGATTGATATCAGTCTTATAACCTTCCAGATAGATATCCTCATGAACATGTACCTGTTTCACCCTACCAAAAACCATATGATTGTCACCAAATTGTATGGTTTGTTCTAACTTACACTCGAAGGCTATGGGAGACTCTAGAACAGAAGGAACCTCAATTGTAGTTGATCCTTGAGGAGTAAGGCCTGCTTTTTTAAATTCATCATCCTGTTCGTGATAAGGCTTTGATGATTCATGCATAGCATTGGCCAAGGATTCAGGTACAACATTGATTACAAATTCTTCTAAATCTAAAATATTCGTCAAGGTATCTTTTGTCTTTGTATCACGACTTTCTTGATAAGCCCCTTGTCCAATAGATATGGCAAGTATAGGTGGCTCGGGTGAAGCAACTGTAAAGAAACTAAATGGTGCTATATTCAATATTCCCTCTCTACTTTTCGAAGATACCCACGCGATTGGGCGCGGAACAACAGAGCCAGACATCAATTTATACATTTCCTTCTTCTCTAGTTGACTCGCTTCAAAACGTATAGCTTTTTCATTTGGCATACATTGTATCCCCCTTTCACTACTCTTGTATTGTACCTTTCACTTTACATAAGTAATGTCGAGTAGTCTAAAGATTGAAATATAAAATAAAAAAAAGACTGACTCTCAAAAGAATCAGCGCTATCTGTTATTTTCGTCGAATACCAATCCTTCGACCTGCTTGTTTAGGTTGTTCTCGTTTCGCATCTTCTTTATAAATTTCCTCGATTTTCTTCGCCACCACTTCTGGGAAAGGCGCTGGCTTGCCTTCCTTCTGGTCCATGCCCATAATCATCTGCTCCATTGTAGCAATAAGTTCACCTTCTTGATTCTCCATCAGTAAAAATTGATGAATTCGTTTAGCATCGGTATCAAGGAGATGGCTTTTTATCGTAAGCTCTTCCCCCTCATGGGCTTCTTTCAAATAACAGATGTGAGTTTCAAGCGTAAAAATCGTGTAAGAGTGCTCAATTCGACCCATTTCATCTAAACCAATAAAATTGATAAAGTCTTCAGCAGCCAGACTAAATGCTCTAGCATACTCCGCATCGTTCATATGACCATTGTAGTCTACCCATTCTGGACTCACATGCTGCTTCGTAGAAAATAGTGGATTCACTAAAGTCCCTCCTCTGCTATTGTTTTGCATTACTTTGCGACTCTGGCCAATAATCTTTTACTAAATCGAGTAACCGAACTAAGAATTCATTACGATTCTTATCTAATTCTGACATAGAAAGATTCCCTGCCTGCTCCTCACATCCAGACACGACACGATTGTATAACTCGTCTGTTAATTCTGGAGCTTCTAGCTTTGTCCAAGGCTTCTTTAGTGCAGGTCCAAATTGCTTTAACATGTGACGCATGCCTCCTTCACCTCCAGCTAAATGGAAGGTAAGAAATGGTCCATATTGTGCATAGCGAAGTCCTGCCCCGTATGTGAAGGCTTGGTCTACCTCTTCTGTCGTTGCAATTCCTTCGTTCACTATATGAAGAGACTCACGCCAAATTGCTTCAATCAACCGATCAGCAATATGACCCTCAATTTCATGACGCACTAGTAAAGCTTTCATATTTAGTCCCTCATAAAACATTCTTGCTTTATCTACATTTTCCTGCGTTGTCGATTGTCCAGCAACCACTTCTACTAGTGGAAGGATATATACTGGGTGGAACGGATGAGCGACCACAAAACGTTCTGGATGCTGAAGATGTTCTTGTAACTCAGAAGGCATGATGCCAGAAGTACTAGAACCAATCAACGCATCAGCTTTGGCGTGCTTATCAATGTCTTGAAGAACCGTTTGTTTCAACTCTTCTACTTCGGGTACATTCTCTTGTATAAAATCAGCATCCGCTACTGCTTTGGATAGATCTTTTTCAAATGTTAATCGATCTTTGGAAGCACCTTCTGCCAATCCTAGTTCCTCCACGTAAGGCCAAGCATGATTTACGGCTTTACGCATACGTTCTTCTGCCCCTTCGGCAAGGTCGGTTGCAATGACGTCATATCCATGTGCTAAAAACCGAGCTATCCATCCATTACCGATTACTCCTGTCCCAACCACTGCTACTTTTTTCATCTGTGCTATCATCATTACTTCCCTCCATGTGGATTACGCAAATGTAAATAGTCTCTTGCTTCTTGTGGTGTCATTGGCTCTATTCCATGGCCTGCAAGCATGGTAACAGCTTTATCGACTAACTGTTCGTTACTGGCTAGAACTCCTTTAGAAAGGTACATGTTATCTTCAAGGCCGACACGAACATTTCCTCCAAGTAGTGCTGACTGTGCAGCAACTGGCATCTGCATGCGTCCAATACCAAATGCAGACCAATGAGCATTTTCAGGAAGACGATTCTTCATATACATCATCGTTTCTGCATCCGCTTCAGCTCCCCAAGGGATACCTAAGCAAAATTGAAACATTGAATCTCCATCGATAAGTCCTTCTTGAATGAGTTGTTTTGCAAACCGAATATGCCCTGTATCAAAGCATTCCAATTCTGGTTTAACACCGCTCTCCTGGATAAGCTTTGCCTGCTTGCGAAGCCAATCGGTTGGGCTCATATAGATCATGTTACCAAAGTTTGTACTTCCACAATCCAGCGTGCACATTTCAGGCAATAATTGTCCAACAGGCTCGTGACGCTCATCAGGAGTTTGAATGTCTGTACCATCACCACCAGCAGCAGGCTTATCTAGACTAGGGATAAAGTCACCGCCTCCACCAGAGGTGATATTAATAATAACGTCTGTTTCAGATTCACGAATACGATCTACAATTTCACGGTAATGCTCAATATTGTGGCTAATACCTCCTGTTTTTGGGTCACGGGCGTGGACGTGAGCGATTGTAGCCCCCGCCTTAGCGGAAGCTATAGCTGAATCTGCAATTTCCTTCGGTGTTACAGGTACATTTGGATTCTTTTCCGTAGTATCCCCAGCACCTGTTACCGCAGCTGTTACTAACACTTTATTTTTCATTACGAATTCCTCCTTAAGGTTGAGAATGGTTTTCGTTTAATTGTTTTTACGTAATCTTTTTAAACTATACCATCCAGACGGTTTATTTTCAATAAATTTATTTTTACATATTTCACCTATATCTAATCTTCTTCTAAATCAAAAAACGATTCATTTTTACGAATCTAACTTTCACTATAAAATTGAAAATAATCTTTTATGTTGGTACGATTATGTACATAATGAAAATCTAATACGTAATGAGGGAATTAGCATGCCTAGAGAATCGAAGCGGCATAAAATTTTGGAAGCAGCAGCGTTGATTGTTCATAATCAAGGAACAGATGCATTGACACTCGATGCTGTGGCAAAACAAGCAGAAGTAAGCAAAGGTGGTTTGCTGTACCATTTTTCTAGCAAGGAATCCTTAGTAAAAGGACTTGTTGAACACATGGATACGATTTATCGTGGAAACGTGGAAGGATATGCAGACTCAGACCAAGAAGAAACAGGAAAATGGACGCGCGCTTTAGTTAATACCATGTACAAAGCTGGAATAGAAAACAAAGAAATTAGTGCAGGGATGCTTGCAGCTCAGGGTATTAATCCGGAACTATTAAAGCCTCTCCAAGATACATACGCTAACTGGCAGCAACAAATCCAGCAAGAGGATGGCCTAGATGAGGTACAAGCTACCATATTACGCCTTGCTGTAGATGGATTATGGTTATCTGAAATCTTCGGTCTAGGTACGTTGGACGAGGACTTGCGACAAAAAGTACTGGAGAGATTACTGCAACATACCCACAAATAAGGTAAGAAAAACCCGAGTACCTTGTGCCCCCTACTGTCTTAAGCAAAATCCACTTCATGACGATTCATTCCACGGAAAGTATTTGCTTAAGCCCGAGAAAGGGGAGAGATATAAGCGCTAAAAATTATAATTTCTTTCTTTTTTACTTAAAAAGGACACACTCCCGAGATGAAAGGGAGTGTGTCCTTTATTTGTATAGGATATTATAAAATTCAATGCTTGTGTATAACTAAAAAAGTGATGTGGCCACGTCCAGCTCCCAGCGACTAGTATGCTTCCCTCGCCTGCGTACGATAAGTTAACATCGAACCAACCCACGTCGTGTGGGCCGCAGCACATACGTCGCTAAACAGGCGCGCCGAGCTTTTGTTCGTAAATGAATTATAAAATTTCCAGCTCATCCAACCAAGCTCCCACACTACCTCATAAGATAGTCTTTTGAGAGGGGGCAAGGCGCTTTGAACTTTTCTTTATTCTGCATAGTGGTTGTACACTTCTGGATCAACACTTTTGACATGAAGATCACGCTGTGGAAATGGTATTTCTATATTATGTTCAGCGAGCATATTATAGATTCTGAAATTCAAGTTACTTTTCATCACAATAACTTTATCAGGTTCAGAAATCCAAACAAATAATTCGAAGTCTAAAGAAGAATCTCCAAACCCTACAAAGTTCACAAATGGCTCCGGTTTAGATAGAACTGTTGGAGACACTAACCTTTCCTGCTCCGCTACTTGAAGTAAGACCTCACGAACTTGATTCACATCACTTCCGTAAGCAACGCCAACAGGTAGTACTAATCGCATGACCCGATCACCATAAGAACGATTAATCACTTTCTCCTCTAAGAAATAAGAGTTTGGAACAATGATTCGTTCATTATCCAATGTTCGAATAATCGTTGCACGCATGTTTATTTTTTCAACATCACCAATAATATCATCCACCAACACGCGATCCCCTACCTTAATTGGTCGTTCAAAGAGGATGATGATTCCAGATATAAAGTTACTGGCAACGTTCTGTAGACCAAACCCAATACCAACTCCCACTATACCTGCGAAAACAGTTAAAGCACTCAATTCAATTCCAATTGTTGATAAACTAATGACTGCAGCAAGCACCATAATCGTATAGTGAAAGATTTTATCGAATGTGAATTGCACGCCTCGATCTAAGTCATATCTTTTGTACACTGTTGGAAATATATAAGAGGTCATCAGCTTGGAAATCCTCTGAGACAAAGAAAGGATAAGAATGACCAGTACAACAAGAAAAACTGATATTTGCTGATCCCCGATAGAGAATAGCGTTTGAAACATCCATTCCGATGTTTTGAAATAGAATAATAAAAAGAACACCACAGCATAAAACGTAATCCAGTTAACCAGACTTTTCAAAATAGGATTAATAGTAGCGATTCCCTGGCGTTTTTTGCGTATGGAACGATCGATCCAAAATATCGACCAGCGTATGAATAAAATTAGTACTAGGCCTATGATAAATGGAATCCCATCAATCAATAGAAGTCTAATCAGGTCAGGATTAACCACGAATGTATTCCCCCAATTTTCTCTCCGTTACAATGCGTTCCCGTAAGAGTGCATTGATTTCTCCACCAGTAATTAATATAATCCCTGTAATATAAAACCAAATCATGATGACAATAACTCCTCCAAGACTACCATACGTAGCCGAAAAACCCCCCCATCGGTTCACATACATGGAAAATAAAAGGGAAACAATCTGCCATCCCACTGTAGCAAAACAAGCCCCAATCCACGCTTCTTTAAATCGAATTGGACGATTTGGGACTAACGTGTACAGAAATAATAGGGTTACAAAAAACAATATAGACGAAATGGCCCATCGAAGAAGATGCCATAAGGATAAAAATGTCTCTGAAAAACCGAATGTAGAGAAAAGAAAGTCTCCTATTAGTGTACCAAATACAGGTAACAAAAGGGAAAGTAAGATAATAAAAATCATCGCAAACATTAACCAGACAGATAACATCCTTTGTATAATAAAATGACGTTTCTCCTGCACCTGATAGGCACGATCAAGTGCTTTTATCAATGCATTTATTCCATTGGAAGCAGCCCACAACGTAGCTATTACTCCGAATGAGAGAAGCCCACCGTTTTGGTTATTCATTAATTCCTGGAGGTTAGAATGTATAATCTCATAAGCCCCTTCAGGAGCATAAGACTGGACAATCCCCATAACCTTTTGCTCGGATATGTTTACATAACCAATTAATGTTACAAGAAAAAATAAAAATGGAAACAAAGATAGCAAAAAGAAATAAGACAACTGTGCAGATAAGCCTACTACATCATCTTGATTTAGCCGTTTTATAAGCTGCCTATTAAATTGTATTACCTTTATCATGATGGATTCCAGCCTCTCATAGAAGATTCACTTCCCATGAAGTTTGTCCTCCCTATGAATGTATGGCTTGGCTTTGTAGAGTATGAATAAGATTATCCCAGACAATTTAGTTGACATTATAGAGGAAATTCTTTAACCTGTTTTTCTGGTTTCTATTATGAATTAGACTTGTTTAGTACATAATAAGAGAACTGCTCATTATTCATATAGGAGTTGGAAAAATTACTATGAGCAATACAAGCAAAGGTATTATTCTATTATTATTATCTGCATTTGGTTTTGCAATGATGTCTGCATTCGTTAAGTTATCAGGTGAATTGCCTACCACACAGAAAACTATGTTTCGTAACTTAGTAACGGCTGTAATCGCTCTAGGTTTTGTTTTAAAAAACAAAGTTCGAGTTTTCGGAGAAAGAAAAAATCAGAAGTATCTGCTTCTTCGGTCTGGATTAGGTACGCTCGGTATGGTGTTGTATTTTTATGCCATAGACAACCTAGTACTATCTGATGCTGATATGCTAAATAAACTAAGTCCTTTTCTACTAATCATTTTTTCGGCTATTTTCTTAAAGGAAAAGGCAAAAAATTTCCAGTTAGTAGCCGTATTGATTGCATTTATTGGAACTTTATTCGTTATAAAACCCGCTTTCTCACTTGAAATCATTCCATATGGCGCGGGGGTTCTATCGGCTATATTCGCTGCGGGTGCATACACAGTGCTTCGCTTCCTTGGAGATAAGGAAAAGTTTTATACTATTGTTTTTTACTTCTCCTTTTTCTCAACAGTGACCTTATTACCATTTGTCATTGCATTTTATGAACCTATGACGTTTCAGCAAGTCATGTATCTACTATTAGCTGGCTCTTTCGCAACACTTGGTCAATTCGGCATCACAATCGCTTATAAATTTGCACCAGCAAAAGAAATATCCATCTTCTTCTACTCAACCATTGTATACACTTCTATTTTAAGTATGGTTATCTTTGGTCAGTTCCCTGATTTATACAGTATTATTGGTTATTTTATTATTTTTAGCGCTTCTTTTTACATGTACTCGAAGAACAAACAACTTGATAAAGCCTATGGTTAAACTTAACATTTCTTACGTCAGTTCCTCTACTGGCGTATTTTTTGTTATACTACACTATATGTAAAAACATTTATTTTGAATATGGGTTTTCAATTGCGTATGATAAACAATAGAATGTTTATATGGAATGTTTTAAGAGGTGATAGATTAAGTAGGAGGGTATATCAATGCATAATCATTCATTAAAAGAAGCCATCCTGTTTAGTCATAGGATGACCCAGCTTAGTAAAGCATTATGGAAATCAATCGAAAAGGACTGGAGAGCATGGGTAAAGCCTCATGGTCTTAACATCAATGAACACCACATTCTTTGGATTCTGTATGAAAAAGATGGCACAACCATTTCAGACTTATCCAACCAAGGAGCTATGCACGTATCAACAGCATTTAACTTCTCAAGGAAGCTTGAAGAACGTGAATTGCTTGTCTTCTCTAAAAATGATGAAGACAAACGAAATACGTACATTACGCTTACCGAATCCGGTAAAAATTTATTAATGAAGACAATTTCATCTTTTAATCCAGACAACCATACCATTCTAGCGGGTGTACAACCGTTCAAAGAAACATTCGGAAAACTACCTGATTTCAAAGAAATTTCTGCTATTATCCAGCATTTATATGATACTGATTATGAGGAAACAGATTCTCTTGATGAAGAACTGCTTAAACATCTTGGAACAGACATGGAATCAGATAAGCTCCCAAAAGAATAACCAAAACACGAGGCAGTTCTTTATGTGGAGTACATATCAGATAAAATCAAGCCTAGCTCATATGAGCTAGGCTTTTATATGGTTACTTTGTAAATTAGTGATAAGTAAGAATTATACCAGGACATATATCACGCTATTAGTGACAGAAAAGTCATATTTAGTTCAGAGATATTCTGGTAAGATTGCTAGGTCTAAGTGCTATACATTTTCTCTACTTACCTGATTGCGATGTGATTTTTCGCAATATTATTAAGACAACAATATTCATAACCACAGCGAACCCTAGTACAATTTCAAGCCACAAAGGCATATCTACAAAAATAATATTAATAGTTAATATGAGAATCATAAGTGAGCTGACAAGATAATGTGGCGTAAAGTCTGTTTTTGGTTGCGCCATTGCTTTCTCCCTTCGTTACAAACCTATTCAAGAACGGTATGCTAGTGTCATTACCATAGCAGAAATTCTATTATATTGTAATCTCCTTGATCAAGAAATATTAAGAAAAAATACCTTCCCATCCTAGAGATGCAAATAGTTCATGTTGAAAATTAGATCACATTAGTTGAATGTAGTCTTTCTATCTATTTACTTCTTACACTTCTTGCTTTTTAAGCTTCTTTCCAATTCCTTTTTCAATCATACTGAGCATATTTTTATCCTTCGGAGCAATGAAGGTTATAGCAACTCCATCTTCCCCCGCTCTTCCTGTTCGTCCAATACGATGAATATAGCTCTCTACATCTTGAGGAATATCATAGTTGTACACATTGGTTACGCCTTCAACATCTAACCCTCTTGAGGCTACGTCTGTTGCAATTAGTAATTGGATTTTCGCATCACGAAAACTTTCCATGACCTTTTCGCGCTTTTTTTGCGTTAGATCTCCGTGTAGTTCATCAACAAGGTAGCCTTGAGCTTTCAATTCTCCATATAATTTACTTACCCGTCTTTTTGTACGACAAAAGATAATACCTAGGAAAGGCTGTGTTTCTTTGATGACTTTTCGTAAGGCATCTTGCTTTCTTCGATCTGTGGTCTCCACCACATATTGGTCAATCTCTTCAACCGTCCGCCCTCTTGACTGAATTCGAACTTGTTGAGGATTTTTCATATGTTTATAGGCTAGTTTATTAATATCGGATGGAATAGTTGCTGAAAATAATGCCGTTTGCCTTGAGGAAGGAGTTCGTTTAATAATATCTTCTACCTCGTCTAGAAACCCTATCTGAAGCATCTGATCTGCTTCATCTAGGACAAGCATGGAAACGTTGGATAAATCAATCGTTTCTCGCCGAATGTGATCTAATAATCTCCCTGGTGTTCCAATAACGATTTGAACGTGTTTATCCAACCGTTTCACTTGCTGGTGCACGTCCTTACCACCATATACTGCAAGCATGTTCACATCACCAGACATACGTTCAAGCTCGGATGTTAACTGTAAAGCTAATTCTCGTGTAGGTGCTACAATCAATGCTTGAATAGTATGGTCATTCGGATCTATTTTTTCTAACATTGGTAGTAAAAAACTTAATGTTTTTCCAGAACCCGTTTGTGCTTGAGCAATGACATCTTTGCCTTCTGTTAATAACGGTATTACTTCCGTTTGAATTTCAGTGGGAGTTGTAATCCCATTTGTTCGTAATGTTTCTATATAGTTTTTGCTTAACGTAAATTGGTGAAAATCACTCATGTAGGTGCCTCTTTCTATTGATTGACGTACCTATTATTGTACCATTTTCACTAAGTAAAAAGATATTTCTATTTCACGATGCCCGTTAAACAGTAAAGAACATGACAGATGCAATCAAAAATACAATAATGGCTATGATGACAAGAATACTTAAGATAACGAGGGTTATTTTCAAACCGTTACTCATTCGCTCACCACCCTGTCCGTACGAGTGAATTTTACATTTACTCATATAAACGTACTCCATCCCCCCCCCATTCATTACGTATAAGTAAAAAATACTCAAAATAGTAACCCCTCATAAGCCGATCCTTTTATATAAAGACTCCCACCTAATTTTATGAGAGGGGGAGAGTTTTTTATTTCTATTTCGTTATATATAATAGTATAAATTCCCCTTAACTAACCCATCGCATATAAAGGGAGTTGGTCAATTATTTCTTTAAACAACCTTTTTAAGAGAGGTTCCACTAACTACTATGATTAAAACGGAGTCCATTTTATAAAATGCAAATTTTTTTATATCAATACAATATATGAAACTTTTTTCTGGTTTCATAATTCAAACCGAAATATTATACTATCGATTAAAGGAAATATTTTCAATGAATTGTCATTAACAAGTATGATTTTCTATGAATCAAAATATGGAGGATTTTCATGTGGGAGACGATTCCTTTAGCGAAGATCACAAAAGTATCGAGCAACATCCTTAGTTACTTAGGTTACAATATTCTATTTAATTATGCTTCAATTAAAGCATGACGTGGAAATATCCCCATATTTCTTCTTTCCAGTTACTATGCTTAAATACCTTGAAATCATTGAAAAAGAATTACAAAAAAGCAGGGACTGGGATTATGCTGTGGATATTATATTAATTTACATTTTTCTGTATATGTATTTCACATTTTAATTAGGAGGATTCTGATGAGTTCACGTATAGTTAAATATATCGAAGGAAATAACGTTTATTTAAAAATTCCTGCGGTAGAGGATGCCGAACTATTGTATGAAGGATTAAATCAAGAATCGGAATCAACACGACTTCGAGGTCGTCAAACTCCCGTATCTTTTTCTTCTGTTGAACATGCGCTACAACAACCAAGTCGTCAGGATACATACGCATTCTTTATATGTCTCCAAGAAACGGATGAAATGATCGGAGAAGTATCGTTATTGGGAATGGAAAGTGCAATGAACCGTTGTGCTGAATTCCAAATTTCAATACATAAGAGTCAATACTTTAGCGGAGGCTTTGGCACAGAAGCCAGCGAGCTTGCCATTGAATTTGCTTTTGGAAAGCTGAACCTAAACCGAATCCAGCTAGAGGTATTCTCTACTAATACAAGAGCTATTGCAGTATATGAAAAACTCGGTTTCGTAAAGGAAGGACTGAAGCGACAGGCGTATTACTTGGATTTTGAATACAAGGATCTAGTCATGATGAGCTTGTTAAGAGAGGATTATCTCAAAAAGCACAATATGGCAAACACCTAAAGGGAACGATCTAAAACATCCCCATTCTAGAGAAGATTTAATGAGTTTGGTAGAGGTCTAGCTCTAGCACCTTCCTCAGAATCTTAAAAAAAACCTGGCTGGAGTCTTTGCTTAATTCTATCTGAGACATCAGGAAAACGCTCCTAGGGTTTCTTTATCACTCATAGGAAACAGCTCTCCTCTTTAAAGCTTTCCATGATTCCAAAAATATCCCTTTATCAACTTTAGCAGCTTTCTTACCAGACAACGGGTCATTGATATAGACGCTCTCTTGATCATAACCCACTAACACCACAGCATGTAAATCCAGTGGCGTAGTGATTTTTTCACCATGATGCCTCCACGACTCCCAACGATCCGGAAGCTTATAATCCCCAGTTGTCCACACAATGACAGGCTTCCCATTACTTACTTGTTTTAAAACCTGATCAAAATCGCTACCGGTTAGATTTATCGTTTTGTTTGGTAAGTATTCTTTCATTAGCTTCACCATAGGTTCATCAAACATTGCATAGCCTGGCTTTTCACCAGTAACATCTCCTACAAATCCTTCATTAGGATCTCCCCATTCAAGGATATCTCCCTGCTTTGTTTTTTTTACTTGATCATCATCCTTAGGCATTTTTTTGGCTAATTCCATCTTATCCACATCTACGCCTGCATGATGTAAAACCATGGTTAAACTCGTAACTTCACATCCATATTTCAATTCAGGATTTTGCTTAATCAAAGGAACTTCAAGCATTGCTTTATTCTTTAGTTTTGTAGCTGTATGATCTCCACTCTGTTTTTTCTCTTCTTCAGATGGTTTGTATTCTTCATCTGTTAAATTAGAAGTAATCTTATTAAATTCAACAGGCTTTTCTTTAGAGCTATCTTCATTAATGCCACAAGCTGATAACAGGATTATCACAAAACAAAGGTTTATAAAGACTCGCATGACAAAACTCCTCAAAATCGTATAATGTTATCTTTACTATTCCGAAATACAAAGGAAAATATGTGTACTCCAGCCTATAAAATGACAAGCTACAACAAAAACATTACAATGCAAGTAGACACGATCAAAAAGGAGTTGTTGTTGTGAAAGCTTTTGTACATGAAGGAATAAATGGATTAGAAGGTACGAAGTATCAAGAAATGGAAGATAAATCACCAAACGCAGGTGAAGTGAAAGTAAAACTAAATTATGCAGGCTTGAATCACCGAGATTTATTTGTACTAGAACGTCATAAAGAAAGTGACCCTGCTCTTATCATTGGCTCTGATGGTGCAGGTATTATTGAGGAAGTAGGAGAAGGGGTAAATACAGTTAGCGTTGGTGATGAAGTGGTGATTGATGCAGCCCTTGGCTGGCACAAGAAGAGCGATGCACCTCCTGCAGGTTTCCAATTAATCGGTCTTCCTGGCCACGGCACATTTGCAGAATACATTACGGTCCCAGCTGATAATGTGGAGCCGAAGCCAGAACACCTTACTTGGGAAGAAGCAGGTGTTCTCCCGCTAGCTGGTCTTACTGCCTATCGTGCTTTATTTACTCGAGCTAAAGTTCAATCAGGAGATACAGTTCTTCTGCCCGGCGTAGGTAGCGGTGCTGTTACGTACTTATTATTATTTGCCAAAGCAATTGGTGCGCGGGTCATCGTTACATCTCGCTCCGAATACAAGCGTAATAAAGCATTAGAACTCGGCGCTGATTTGGCCATAGATAGCAACGAAAAAGATTGGGAAAGATCATTACAAAATGAAACAGTCGATATTGCAATCGAGACGGTTGGAGCTGCTACATTTAATAAAACGTTAGACCAGCTACGAAAAGGAGGAACACTTGTAACCTTTGGTGCTTCTGCAGGAGATCAGGTGACAATTAACATTCGTAAGTTCTTCTATGGTCAGTACAACCTGTTAGGTACAACAATGGGAAGTCACGAAGAATTCAAGGAAATGTTGCAGCTAGTAAACAAGTACAACATTAAACCAGTAATGGACAAAGTATATCCACTTAGCGAAACGACTCAAGCCATGCAGCGATTGAACGAGTCTGAACAGTTTGGGAAAATTGGCATTGAAATAAACGGCTAATGCATAAGCGACCAGTTAGCAACGTACAAACTATCCCCCCATAGGATATTGCAAAAAGGGCAGGAAGTTTATCGCTGGGAGCTATACATGCATGCGACAGTAGTAATGCTTACTTTAATTTTTATAAAAGGTGAGATGAGGGTTTAAACCCTCATCTCACCTTTTGTCCATACTTATAATTATTTGGGTGAATCCTCATCATTCACTTCAACTAAATACACTTTATCGTAAAAGGATCCTCGCTGCTCAGACTTTTTATTACGACGTTGTTCCACTTCCTGAATAGAAGCTCCATGTTCCTCTGCTAAAACACTCATTACTTCAAGCATATCAGCTAATTCATCCAAAGCTTCATCACCATCAGCTTGCATATATTCATTCACTTCTTCTTGAAGCTTCTTCTTTAGTTCAACATTAAAGTCTTCATCTGAAAGAATTTTGGTTTCAAATGCTTTTCCTTCCTGATGAATCACATCTGGAATTAAATCTCTAACCAGTTTGTTATAAGTTGGCATAGCTATCCCCTACTTCTTTAAAATATGTATGTCTACCCCAATGATAAAGGAAAAGTATCCCTTACAGAAGCTAACTATTTAAGTCGTTCCAATGTTTGTTCACTTTTACGAAAATGGTTACATTTACCTATATCTTTTTTGCCGTCGTGATATAATAAACCTCATGAATTTTGTTGATTAAATAATATGGAAAAGACCTGTTTCCTTATGGGAAGCAGGTCTTTTTATTGTACATCATATTTTAGTTTCTGCTTGAGCACCCGTAATACAAGTTCTTCAAACAGTTCCATCCATACTGCTAAGCCTGTGCCTTTTTGTAGACAATTGAAATACGTACTTCCATATATAATAGAAAAGCTAGATGGGATGAAATAGTGGTTATAATCATGCCATTTTTGCTGAATCCACATCCAAATTTCTAAATCATCTTTCTTCCAGTCCATTTTCATGAATTCATATAAGGCAACAGCCTGAAGTGGATCTAACTCTTTTGGTTGCTGAAGTTCATCTGGATCGCCCCATTGGGCTAGCTCCATTAATTCCAAATCAAACTGTTCACTCAAATACTGAATAAAAGAGACCATCACTCTTCCTCCTCACCCAAAATCCCTTTATAAAGATTAAAGCATATTCTACCCAGACACGAAATGGTTCTATGCATTTTTTATAACAGAATTAACATTACGTATATATCCACCTAGTAAACTTGCATTATCTTACTAATATATGCAGTAGGATTGTATTTCGCGATAATAGTAATTCTCTCAAACAAAGGTTTGCGAACTACATACTCATATCAAATTAAGTGTAACTTATTTTTCGATAAAAATTAAACATTTTCGACTTTTTCTGCTAAAATTTTCGTTTTTCCAATAGGTACATCATGCAAGGTTAGGCTGTACTGATTTAAATCCTCTAAAGATCGAAAATGTTGAAAATCCATAATCTTTTTCAAAAAGTAATGCAAATGATGATGACTTAGAATAATCTTTCCTTGAAATCAAAAAAAGTCTGTCCCCAGAAGGAGACAGATGTAAGTAGGAGGATGAATATAGTAAAACCCATGGCACTTCATTAGTGGGTTTCAGCTAACAACTGACATTTCACCTAGGTGATATTGAGTTTTTATGCTCTCATCACCAGAGTCCGAATTTTTCATGAGTAGTCCGTATAAAATGGTCCCAGCAACTAAAACGCCAAACACGATAAGCAACGCAATGGACAAGTTGCGCAAATCGTTCTCCCCTCTCATGATGTAGATCTAGTTGAAATCTTATCTTACTTTGAGTATATACAAATAGTCAGAAAATTATACATATTAATAAAGAAAAGCGCAAGCGCCCTGCTAGCGACGTACAAACTGGACGGCTCCGTAGGAGATAAAGGAAACACGAAGAGCGGTTGCGATTCGATATTGACTTATCGTAAGGAGGAGCAGGAAGTTTGCTAGTCGCTGGGCGCTGGAGCTAGACATCAAAGAAAAGCGCAAGCGCCCTGTTAGCGACGTACAAACTGCTTCCCACAGGATGTAGGTTGGTTCGATGTTGCTGCGTGAAGCAGTGATTTAATCGGGAGATAAATTAAAAGCCCCCTGCCTTAGAACTGCAAGGGGGGATCTTTTTAAAAGTGGGGCATATTATCCAAGTTGTTGGTTGGATCACCGTCTGGCTGACTTCTTAAATGGTCTTCTCCATCTTTCCCTCGTGTTAGGTCTACATGTTCTAATTGTCCCTCACGTGCCATTTGTTGAGCTTGCTTGTAATCCACTACTTGCCCTGAAGAAAGCTTCATTTCTACAATGCTTCCATTGTTGTTTTTGCGTACAGCTATAATTCGATCTGCCATATGAATCGCCTCCTTACTTATAGTGTGTGGAGGGTTCCTAATAATATGTGTTTTATTGCCCTCTTTAAGGACGCTTATGCTAAAATACTCCAAAAGGGGATGATTGCTTGAACATTCATTTGGATCGTCTTTTATTTGAATACATAACAGATATCCAGCCAGAAACAAATAAAGCTGGCCGTGTTATGGAATACATACCACAAGAGGAATATGACAATGAAATAGATAGAGTATTACATGGATTTGGAGAAGGTCCTTTTTGCGCATTTTCTATACCAAATGTAAAAGAAGAAGGTGTGTATGTATTACTCGTGAATGATCGCGTGTATTATGTAGGAGAATGCACAGACCTACACACCCAATTTAACGACGGATACGGTAGCATTTCAGCGGAAAATTGTTTTATAGGGGGGCAACCTAATACGTGTAGAATCAACGCTCGACTATTACAAAAGCTCTATCAAGGTGCTGAGATTAAGCTGTTTTTTCATAAAACCAATAATCGAAAACATATAAAAAACTTTATGTTTGAGCGGTTTCAACCAGAATGGAATCTTAGCCCTAGTCCAGCTACACAAATAGACCCTCGATGTCTAGATACAATATTTATCAAAACACAAGGGAAATACGGCCCACTCTATGACTATCTACAAGGTTATGGTCAACCTTATGAATACCTCACGTTCGAGGAAATAGCCAACCTACTTCAAGCAAAGCTCCCTCATTCATCTAAACAACACCACGCTTGGTGGGCAAATGACAGAAGTCATACCCAAGGAAGAGCCTGGTTAGATGCTGGTTATAGGGTTAAAGCATCCTATTTAGGAGAGTATGTTGTTTTTGAGGCTATATAAATAAAGAAAAGCAGCAATGATTAACACTGCTGCTTTTCTTTATGAGGCGGTGTACACCTTATGAGTCGGTAACTCAAGTAACGTTAACTTCCCTCCATAGGCTGCTCCAGTATCAATATCAACTTGGTCTTTATAATAAGCAATGTGTTGAACGGGAGTATGTCCATGAACTACTGTTTTTCCAAGTCCTACGGTTTCGGTATGTCGCGTCCATAGCATCGTATCCTCTTCCTGTCTCTCAAGGGGCACATTAGGTTCTAAGCCTGCATGAACAAATATATACTGATCGGTCTCATAATAGAGACGGAGATGGTTTTCTAGCCATTCTCGATGTTCCTTCATTTCTTCACTCACCGAATTATAGGACTTTAACGTGCTAGAAGCGCCGTTCATTTCCCATAATTTCATGGCTTCTCCATCATATTTAGATCGGATGAAAAGATCGTCATGATTTCCCTTTATCGCAATAGCCCCATGTTCTTCGACAAGCTCCTTCACCTTAGCCACTACATCCCTGGAGTATGGACCTCGATCAATATAATCACCAAGTAATATCAGTTGGTCTTCACTAGGATCAAAAGAAGCTTCTTGAAGGACTTCTTCTAATTTATGAAGTTCTCCGTGTATATCTGAAACCACAAGATACCGCATTGAAATATCCTCCTTTGCTATCTTGAATTGGGCATCAATCAGTATCATAACATTTGACTTCCATGGTTCCCTATTTCTTTTTTGTGAAGGGTTGAAACATTTCATAGTATATTAATTGCTTATTTTTGTAAAAACAACCTGTCCTTATTGTTTTATGTGCTAGTTAATTTATTTCTAAAACAACATATAGGATACTACTATATATACAACCACCATCAAGATGGATGGTGCAGTATAGACCCACGTATGCTGTTTTTTATTAGTGCGTAATAGACTGTACATCACTACAAGCGTCATAAAAATCCCCAAGCAAGCAGTGTACAAGTTACTCGTTGCTACTGCTTTTAGAATGGGCTCTCTTCGATAAAACACATCTGTTAAAGCTAGAATTTGAATATTAAATAGGTTGCTCCCCAGAATAGAACCAATCGCTATACTATAGTTGGAATACCGTATTGCCGCAAGAACAGCTACTAATTCTGGTAAGGAAGTAGCGGCTGCAATGAGGATACTCCCTACAAAGCTGGCATTCATACCAGTAACTTGTGCAAGACGATCGCCTGATATAGAAAGCACACTACCTGAAATGAATACTACTACTGCGGCAATAATAAAACCCACAATCGCATTTTGTTTGGTATAATCTTTCTCTGGAACATCTTCATCTTGCTCCCCACTAGAACTCGTAAACATAACATAAGTAAAATATAAAACAAATATTACAAACATCTCGATTCCTATGTTGAACAATTCAATCGTACCAGGGCGAATTAAAGCAACAATTAACGTAATCATAAACAATAAACCAATCGTTGCCGTTGGGATATTTGCCCTTGCACTGACAGCTTGGAACAACCTTTGTTTGCGGTACATAACATCCATTACAGCAATGATTAGAAGGTTGAAAACATTACTCCCAAGCATATTACCAACTGCAATATCAGCATTATCAATATATACAGCTGTAATACTAGTTGTCACTTCTGGTAACGAGGTTGCACCTGCAATGAGAAAAGTTCCAACCGCAGCACCGCTTAATGAGGTCTTTTTACTAATCACATCACCAAACTGGTTTAAGTAAATGGCGGCAATAATAACGACAATTGCTGAGATGCTAAAAGATAGAATAATCATGATTAACTCTCCTTGAGTAAAAGAAAAACAAACAGAATCCTAATCTTCCTTAATTCCTTTAAATTAAAATAATAAAACTTCCTAAAAGTGTAAGAAAGCATCAGCCCTCAGGCTGATGCTACCTTCACCTATTATAGATTGTTTATTTCAAAAAAACTACTGTTGTGACTCTTCTTCCCTACCTTACCGGTCACTTCGTTCCTCAAAAATATCTCCAGCTAAAATAACAAGACTAGTAATAAAAATAACTAAAGTAATAATCCCAAAATACTGAACACCTTGTGGACTTGCAAGGGAGATGTTGAGAATAATCTGCTCTCCCAATGGGTACTTATGTGGAAAAGGAAAATTCAAAACAATGGTAATCGTATAGAATATAATAAAAACATAGTTATAAGTCCACTGTTTAATCAAACGTTCTTCCGCCATACAAAAATTCTCCTTTTGTATATGTTCAACATTCAATTTAACATTTTATTACATCTAATAGAATCATTCAATTTACATGAATTTCATGTAAACTTCCCTTAAATCCTTTCCAGCTTTTTAATGTTTTCGCTTTCATACAACGAAATGCATGATAAAATAAGAATGTATATACATAACAAGAGGTGATTTACATGAACCGCATCGTGATATTAGGCGGAGGATATGGGGGGGTAAAAATTGCCCAACAGCTTCTTTCTAACACTGATCGAGATACAACGATAACATTAATTGATCGCAATCCGTATCATTCTATGAAAACAGAATTTTACGCGCTAGCTGCA
This sequence comes from Pontibacillus yanchengensis, assembly GCF_009856295.1. NCBI lineage: Bacteria > Bacillati > Bacillota > Bacilli > Caryophanales > Bacillaceae > Pontibacillus > Pontibacillus yanchengensis. The sequence continues at coordinate 782,275 of NZ_WMEU01000001.1, forward strand.
GGTACTATTGCCGAAAAGGATATCCGCTCTCCTTTTCCAAAGCATGAAAATATGCGAATCATAGCAGACGAAATCCTTCATCTAAATGTAGAACAACAATCTGTTTTTTTACGTCATACAGAGAAGGTGTATTATGACTACCTTATTATTGGCCTTGGCTCGGAAGATAACTTCCACGGTATTGATGGAGCCAGTGAGTATACGCACAAAATTTCTACCATAAAAAAAACCCGCCAAACATATGAAGCGGTTAATAATATGAAGAACTATGGAACCGCTACCATCGTAGGTGGAGGATTAAGTGGTGTGGAAATGGCTTCTGAACTACGGGAAAGCCGCCCTGACATTAACATTCGTCTTCTTGATCGAGGAGATAGTATTTTAAAGGCTTTTCCTGAATCAATCCAAGGACATGCAATTGATTGGTTTAAAGAACATGATGTTGAACTAGTGTACAATTCAAAAGTTGATTACGTGGAACCGAATATTCTATGTAATGCTGGGACGTGTTTACTCAGTGATGTCACCATTTGGACTGCAGGCATTAAACCGAGCAAAGTCGTGGACAAGCTGGATGTAAAAAAAGACAATGCTGGAAGAGTAATTCTAAATGACTACCATCAAATCCCAGCACATCAAAATATTTATGTAACGGGAGATTGCGCAAGCCTAGAACTACCTCCAAGTGCGCAACTAGCTGAACAACAAGGAAAACAAATTGCCGATGTTTTAAGTGCAATTCTAAGAGGTAAAGACCCAAAAAAACCATCTAAAATCACCGTAAAAGGTACACTTGGTTCCCTAGGTAAACAAGATGGATTCGGACTAACCTTTTACTACCCTTTAAAGGGGATTCTTCCAAGAGTTATTAAAACAGGTGTACTTTGGTATCATAAGTTTCAGAACTAGAGATGGCTTTCTTCCAAATAAAAACTTTTTATATAATAGTACCTCGCTCTTAAAACAGCTAAAAAAGCGCAACCTATTACTAGGAATGCGCTTTTTTCAATTTCACTATTCTTCCTTACAATGGGTCGTACACGTTTACAACTCGATTTATCTCTGATTCATCTTTATGGTTACTATTGGCAGTTTCTTTCTGTTGATTTTCAGTAGGTTTCGTTGTATTTTTTTCTTGTTTAGTGTCTCGCTTTGTGTCCATAAGGTTGTCCCTCCTATCATGCTATACAACGTAGTATGACTCAAAAAACTAAAATATTATTATGAAAATTTAATAGGTAATACCTTTTGATTTAGCTAAATCATCATTAATAATCCCTACACCTGAGATTTCCTCATTTTCTATCTTTGTTTGTACTGATGGGTTACTAGGATAAGTCTTCCCATCGAATATTAACTCCCTATAACTCGGTTCTTCTCCGCCACCAGCTACATACATGAGGATGTTGTTCCAACCGTTTGTCATCTTATCTCGTATAATAATTGGATTCCTTACTAAAGAGAATTTGGAGATGACTTTATACTGTTTGTCTACTTTTTGGAGTATTAGTGCACTACATCCTCCAGTACCACATACATAAGGACCCACAAGAAGCACAAATGTCTCTGGATTATGATCATCATTTAAGTCAATTCGATTATAGTAATACCTTATATTATCTCCAGGCTTCACATCATAGATTTCACTAAATGCTTTCTCAATATCTACGTCCCTTTTCGTCTCTGAGTTCATAAAGGTTACTTCACTAAAATCTAGGTTGCTTGGTATTTTGTCTGGCATAGAGTAACCTACACCAGCGTTACTTGAAATAATAAGAAAACACCCAACCATGATAATACCTAATTGTTTAATCAACTTAGCCCCCTCACTTTCATCTCAGATTTTTTTACATTCTTAGTATTTACTAGTGAGTAAAATTTATGAAAATAAGGACTGTTAATAACAAGGTATGTCAGACTATGTTTTTGTTTTTCTATGACAGATAAGAATAGGCAAGGAATGTTATTCAACAGAAGAGGCATAACCTTGAAGACTTGAAATTGAGATAAATTTGGTGATCGCACAGAAAGAGCGATGTATCCGTAAATTTAGTTAGAAAAAGGTGGTGTGGGGGGACTATATATTTCATGCTTTGCAAAACACCAAGATATCTTTTAATAAAATGTGTTTTGTCACAAAAAGATATGTATGTGCCTAACGAAGAACGTATATCAATTTGTGTACACCCACAACAAATGGCGATGTTTCCGTTAAAGTAAACGAATGCAAAGATAGGCCTGGAAATGGCGAAACTCCCGCGGAAAAACGGATGTCGAGACCCCACCGGGCCACATTTTGGCCCGAGGAGACGAATCGATCCAGATGAAGTTCGACCAAAACCGTCACATCGTGTGACAACGTCGAACAACCCTACATCGTGTAGGGCCGCAGAAAAGCGAGCTATTTCCAGGCCCATCTTTTCTCTAAATAATACAACGGAAACATTTCTCTTACCGGATCATTTCGAATCTAAGCCTTCAAGATAATGGGCTATTATGGAATATCTACAGTCATATTAACCAAGCCATAAAAAAAGCAGCACAACACTTGTGCTGGCTTTTTACATACTCGTTTAACTATACATTTTTGTATGCCAACGCTCAACAATTTCTTTTAGTTTCTCCATAGGGAGAGAGCTTACATGTTTAGACATTAATCGAAAGTACATTGACTTAAGGAAGTTCATCACATTCGTCTTCTGACGGACAAAAGCTAACGTAACCCCCTCTCGATCCTCAACTTGTTGGAGGCTATTAGAAAGTTTAGAAATCCAACGTGTTAATACTTTTTCATCAAGTCCCCTTTCTATTAAAGCTTCCAGTGCAATAAGCAAACGTTCATCCTCATCATCAATATACACTTGACCTTTAAACAAACATGCTTCAACAGACTCTAAACAGGACTCAGCTAATTCCAATTCAAATAGGGGGTGTCTAATAGCTGCCTCCAATAAGTCTGCCCCATGAGCTACACTATGCGCCCACCCTTTATGTTCCACATATCCTCTAACGTCTTTTTCTTGGTACAAATAATGAATACCTTGAAGGATAGCATCATTTGCAACCTGTCTTGGCAAGTAATGCGTTTCCCTATCTTTTTCTAAAAGAAGGGCTATAACCAGGGAAGAAAAGGAGCGAGTAAAAACTCCATCTCCTTCTTTTTCACCTATACGATAAAACAAATAATCTTCACGTAAGCAAGTGCTCATAATATATTCAAGTTGTTGTATCGTTAATGCTTCTTTCATAATTAACTTACCAAAAGTTCTATAGATTAGATTATCTCTTAACTCTGCATCTGTGCTTCCGATCTGATAAAGCATTTGTTCGATAAGCGTATTCACATTTATCTTTTTGTTTCCTTCTGCTTGAAACGATTTTAAAGTTTCTTTTAATTCTGATTGAGCTTCCATCTCATACTCCTTCTTCCCTTTAATAACCATTTACCATAGTCAATGAATTTCCCCTTTACTACTATTTTACGCCTAAACCCATCGACGTACTTGCTGTTTGTACTTCATATATTCTTCACCAAACGTTTTTTCTAAATCTTGTTCCTCATAACGTATAAATACCGTGTTGATTATAATAATAAATAGAAGTGGGCCAACTAATGATGTCAAAGATCCCAATAGCAAAGATGCACCTACTAGCATAGATAGAAACCCTAAATACATTGGATTACGAGAAAAAACAAACGGACCTTCCTTCGTTAAAGATTCGGATCTTTCAAATGGTTTCACTGTAGTTTCGTACTTTTTAAACAATTGATCAGCCCATACATTAATCCCGATACCTATGATAATCAGAACAATACCTAATAGGTTATAAGGAAAGGATATAAAGGTCATAACCGGAATTGTGAAATGAAGAACATTGGATAAAAGTAAATACATCAAAAAGTAGGTTGGTGGCATTAGTCTACGATTACTCATGTAGAGTCTCCTTTTGGTAAATGTAATTCTAACGTAACCATTTCTCTCCTCATATTTCAATACATACGTTTTTAACTCTCCAATACTATAGGCCTATTTACTATCTTTCTTCCTTTTAATCGAATAAGATGAAGGGAGAGACATAAGAAAGGGGTTGACGAAAGTGAATGATGATAAAAAACAGGAAGTTCAGCGCACCTTTTCAAAATATGCCGATAAATACGTTACCAGCACCACCCACTCTTCTGGGGAGGACCTCCCATTAATGGTGGAATGGGCTAAACCTGAAAAACATTGGTCGGTACTAGATATCGCCACAGGTGGTGGCCATGTCGCTAAACAATTGGCACCATATGTACGGGAAGTATTTGCGACTGATCTCACCAAAGAAATGCTTAGCAACACAGCAACTACACTTCAAACAATTGATAACATACATTATGTTAAAGCAGATGCAGAAGACTTACCTTTCTTAGATCAAACTTTCGATTTTGTCACATGTCGCATTGCTCCTCACCATTTTCCAAACCCAGAACGATTCATCCAAGAATCGTCAAGGGTTCTAAAACCTAATGGCCTTTTTATTATGATTGATAACATAGCTGCCAATGAAGATAATTTAGATTATTTTTATAATACTTTTGAAAAAATGCGCGATCCTAGTCATAATAGGGCGCTTCGAATAACGGAATGGAAGAATTTTTTAGCAAATAGTCAGTTAGCCGTAAAAAAAGAGCATACAAGGAAAAAGAAACTCCCTTTTGAAAATTGGTTAACGAGAACGATGGACAATGAGCTTCAAATGGAAAAAGTACGTGCATTTATGCAGTCCGCCCCTCAAGAAATTAAAGAATACTTTCATATTATTGAAGATGAAGGAACTATAGAAGCTTTTGCAATTGATGAATGGATGGTCTTATGCTACAAAAGAATAAGGTAAGGAACAAAAGCGCAAGCGCACGGTTAGCGATGTACAAACTGCTGCCCACATGACGTGGGTTCAATGTTGCTGCGTGACGCAGCGTTTTTAATCGAACTCCCTATGAATCGTTTTGAGATAAAGGAAACACGAAGAGCGATAGCGAGTCTATGTTGATTTATTCGTAAGAAGGAGCAAGAAGCTTGATCGTCACTGGACACTGAAACTGGATGTGGCCTCTATAACTTATTCCCCATCCGACACTTTAATTTCTTTGTATAATATAAAAAAGGAACTTCCTACAAAGGAAAGTTCCTTTTTTAATTCTAATTTAATCTTCATATCGATGAAATCCCCAAGGATTTCTTCTTCTGTCTCTTCTTCTATCTGCTCTTCTTCTGTCATCTCTTCTACGATCATCCTCAATAACATCTACGTTGTCAGCTTCAATAATAACACGGTCAGCTTTAATCACAATCTGACGACGTTCTTCTCTTTCATTTGACATGCATACCCCTCCCTTCAATCAGTGTATTATTATTCTATTCATAACTGATTAAGGTGTATAGACAACATTATTAGATTAAGTAAAAGATAGTTAAGTATCATTATTAGATATTAGAAAAATACAAGCACCCGGTTAGCAACTATCCTCAGCGTACATGTCTATGTTCCTGCACGATGCAGGCCTACTGGACGTAGGTCAAGGAAAACAGGCTAGTCGCTGGACCTGGCCGTGGCCTGTATAACTTATTATGTAATGCACAAGCTAACACTTTTTATAGTGCGCTATATAACAAAAAAAGATGCGGAACTAAATTTTCCGCACCTTCAAATAACGCTTCGCTCCTTATATTAATGGTTTGCTTGCTCTATTATCGTCTCAAGCTCTTGTTCGAGATTGGCTTCATATTCTAAGAAAGCCTCCATACTCATTGGCTTGGCAAAAAGAAATCCTTGAACACTGTCGCAGCCTCCCTTAATCAAGGTGTACAGTTGCTCATGTTCTTCTATCCCCTCAGCTACTACGCTCATTTGTAAACTATGGGCCACATCTATAATAGATTGAACGACAGAACGACCATATTGGGTATGCAACTCATTAATAAATGAACGATCTATTTTTAAAACATCAATTGGTAAGTCTTTTAAATAACTAAGGGATGAATATCCAGTTCCGAAATCATCTAATGAAACTCGAATCCCCATATTACGAATAATCTTTAACTTACTAATAACAAGTTCGGCTTGCTCTAATGCCTTACTTTCTGTAACTTCCACCTCTAACTGGGATGGAGTAATATGGTAAGAATGAATGCTTTCTTGTAATTTTTCTAGTACATGTTCATTTAATAATTGTTTAATGGATATATTTATAGAGAGAGTCCTAGTTTCTTGGTTCGTACCCTTCCAACTAGCTAGTAACTTACAAGCCTCCTCTATCACCCATTCACCAATCGGGATAATAAGACCAGTTTCCTCCGCAATAGGAATAAATTCTCCTGGAGAAACCTCACCTAACTCATCATGCCTCCACCGAATTAATGCTTCTACCCCCTCAACCTTATTTTCTTGAATATTTATTTTAGGCTGATAGTGTAAAAAAAGTTCTTGTTTTTCTAGAGCAAACCTTAGTTCCTTCTCCAGAATGACTCTTCGTTGGTTTTGCATAAGATAAGAACAATCAAAAACCTCTACACGATTTTTTCCTAACTCTTTTGCTTTATACATTGAAATATCAGCATACTTTATCAACTCATTGATATCTTGACTATCCTCAGGGTACACACTAACACCTAAGCTGGTTGTTATCGTAAGTTGTTGATTATTAATCATGTAGAAATCACTTATTTTGTCTACAATTGAACTGGCAATGTCAAAGGCCTGTTCCTTATTAACCTTGGATAGTAGAATGATAAATTCATCCCCACCCTGTCTTCCAATAAGAGAATCCTCTGGGCACACTTGTTTCAAGCGATTAGATACTTGGATGAGTAACTCATCACCTTTATCATGACCAAATGTATCATTAATCAATTTAAATCGATCCAAATCCAAAAATAAGATAGCTCCAAATACATTCTGATCTAATTCTTTTTTCAGCCTCTCTGCTAACAAATCACGGTTTGCTAGACCGGTCAATTTGTCGTGGTATGCCATGTAATTAAGCTTTTCCTGTGTTATATAAACATGGTTAAAAGAAGCAGCTAATTCTTCGCTCATTTTCTGTAAATTCCGAGATAGTACATCCAATTCTTGAAATTGACTGACAGGAAAACCCACTTCAATCTTATTTCGATTTACAATACGTCGTTGAACTTCCGTTGCGATATCCCCTAAATACCTAATTGGCTTAAATAGATTATGAGACAATAGATAACTAAACATAATAATAATATAGGTGATAATCACGGAAAGAAGAAAAATCTTTACATAGACGTTGTATAAATCTTGTTGATAGGAACGAACAGGTGCATCAACGATAATCGTCCACGGTACAGCTTCTAATTTTACCTCGCTTCTGTAAAATGATTGCTTCCACCTGTTCATTGCGGCCATATTTTCTTGGTCAGGTTTATATAGACTGATTGTTTCCTCCTCTTTTTGTTCAACTGCGTTGGCTGGTTCATTAAACTTTGATAATACTTTCCTTTCTGAGCTTGTTGACGCAATTAAGTGTTGATTTTTATCTATTAATGATAATTGGAAATGCTTATCTTGCTGTTCGTTTTTTAACAAACGATTTACATATTCGAGATTTAACGCCCCAGTCACATGTCCTTGAAATCTCCCCTTATTATGTATTGGGTAGTTAATTGTTACAGTAGGCGTAGTTATGCCACCTCTACCTACAAATACTTCTGATACCACAATATCATTCGTTTCTTTCAATTGTTTAAAGTATTCTCTATCCGAAAAGTTTAATAAAAGAGTAGAATCATCTTGTTTATTTTTTGGGGGGTAAAACCCAAAAACCTCACTATTTTCATCAGCTACATAAACATTGTGAAAATTAGGGAAAGATTCAACCGTTTGTTTCAGGTTTTGTTGGAGCTGCTCTGTTGGGGAAAGTTTTTGAACAGAATCATTTAAAGCTAATGCTTTGATGGGATTAAGATGATAATCTATGAAAGTCTCCAAGGAAATTTTAACATTTTTTCGAGCCTCACTGAGATTTTCTTTAATTTCATCTTCTGTTTTTTCAAATTCTCTTTGCCCTTGGTTTGTCACCAATATAATAATAGGAATTAAAAATAAAGAAAGAACAGAATAGAACAGAACATTTTCCAGTAATATCTTAGAATTATTCCTCGTTACCCACCTTTTGAAGGGTGTAATATCCACTAAAATAGATGCCAATAAAGTATTAAAAACCCCATTTAACATTAGCTTTAACGTCACCAAAATAGTTGCAATCCAACTCATATCTAGCACAAAATGATACAAACATAAAGTGACCCATGCTCCAATCAAAAGCCAATAGGCACCATCAAGCAAGACAATATTTTTGTAATTCCTTTTCTCATAAAGGAATCCTAAAAAAAATGCTTCAACTGTGAAGATTATTACCGCATATGGATGCCCCCATAGGATAATCGTATAAAGACTCGAGATAAATCCTGCTAACAAACCATATTTCCACCCATATACACAAATCACAATTACTGTAACAATCGATCCGAATAAAAAGTCTACCCCTAGGAACAGGGAGACATGGAAACTACTTAATATATATCCCAATACAATAAAGAGCAGCGGTAGTGTCTTTTGAATCATAGCTTGTTTTCCCATATAACCCTCCTACACATGACGCAAAAGTCCTAGTTCTTTGTAATTGCAATCACCTACTATTCTTAATGATTATTAGACAGCATAACAAAACTTATCATATTTAACATTCTTTGACTCTCCTATGTGTCATTTAGACACATTCACCTACATTAATTGCTGGTTATAGTAGAATTGTTTTAGGATAATATACGAATATAAATTCCATATAGCAGGAGTGGAGATATGGCCGTTTCTTTACCGATTAATCAAATCAAACCTTACGACAAACTAGAGGAACCAGTCTATCAAAATCATACACTGGTGTTGCCAAAAGGAACGATATTAACCTCCCATCATATTGAAAAGTTACGAAACTGGAATATTCGGGAAGTAGTTATAGAAGAAGATGAAGAATCAAGATCTCTGTCTTCGGAGGGAGAACATTTATCACGGGAAAGGGTACATAATGAACAAGTTCATACAGAGGAAGTAAGCTTTTTACAACATATCTTTCATCAGGAACTAAATAAAATTGTAAATGAGAGAAGATATGGAGAATTACTTAAGTCTGATTATACCCTTAAGGAAGTCAGAGATTTATTTATTCAATTGTTACAAGAACCAACAACGAAACAACTGTTAATGAAGCTTTACTGCTATGATGAATATAGTTTCACACATTCAGTTGATGTATTTATATTAGGATATGTATTAGGGAAAAAAGTACAAATCACCGAGTTAAAACGATTCACAAAAGCTTGTATCCTACACGATATAGGAAAAGTAAAAATATCCTTACATATCCTTCAAAAAAGCACAAAACTCACACACCATGAATACGAAATCATTCAAAACCATACCATCAAAGGCGAACAACTAATGAAAGACTATGAATACAATCAACTCATAGTAGACTTAGCTCGCTTCCATCATGAAAGAGTAAACGGTACAGGTTATCCAGATCAACTAAGCAGAGAGAAAACTCCCATGTCAAAAGAATTACAGATGTTGATGATCATTGATGTGTATTCTGCGCTCACACTAGATAGGTCGTACCGTAATGCATTTTCAGCTTCTAAAGCACTAGCGATTATGTTAAATGAAAGGCAGAATTACGATGAAGTAATGTTATACCATTTCATTAACACACTTAAGGTGTACCCTAAGAAATCTCTTGTTCGGTTAAATACGGGTGAATTGGCCCATGTCATGGACGTACCAAAAGAACTACCCACTTTATGTATTATTAAAAAGACTAAAGATGAAACCGAATTCATGTTACCTGTTGATAAATCCATTTATATTAGCCACCTCGTAGCATGGAAAGATGATGATCGTTCACAGAAGAAAATAGAGTGGGAATACTTTTTAAATAGTATTCTTTATGAAGATGAATCTCAGGCTTTATATCATTTTAATCTTTTAGAAGATGGCTACCGAATCGAAAAAATTTACACCAATATATTCGAGCCAGCTTTACATGAAATTCATAGGCTTAAAGATGAAAAACAAATAAATAAAGCAGAATTGCACATTGGCATGTCAACACTATTAAAGGTCATGAACTACAAGCGTTATGAGTATTCTAAAGATCAGCTAAATTTCAAAGGAACCGTATTGGTAATTGGAGTTGGAAACAATGAGGTCATGATGAAAATTCACATTCTTACTGATTTATTGTCATCAACCGGATTTCGAGTGTTTAATATGGAGACACAAGATTTACAATCTTCGCTCCCGAAGGAAGAACTCATACAATATATAAAAGAACAGGAAATCTCTCACGTAGCCCTTACAGCTACAAGGCAAACCTGTCACGCTACATTAAAAACCGTAAAAAGATTAAAAGAAAAGATTCCCAATACAACAGTAGCTTTCATAGAACATACTTCTCATGAAAGAGACGAGAACCATCTTCCTCATTTCGATTTTCATACTACGGATTTACAAACATATATACATTTTATCCTGAGTTACAAACAGAATAGTGGAAAAGAAAAATGATAAACATTATAGTATATCAATCTATATATTTATAGTAAATATTCCCATAGCAATTTGATTGATTTTTCTTCAAGGTAATATTACACTAATCATAAAAATGGTAGGTGAGGGCACTGGAGAGACAATGGTTAAAAGACATAAGAGAAACCAAGCACATGACACAGAAAGACGTAGCAAACCAATGTTTTATCGATCGATCCTACTATACTCAAATTGAAACAGGAAATCGAAACCCAAGTAGATATGTAGCCATTAATATTGCCAAAGTCTTAAACTTCGATCCCTCTGTATTTTTCACAGAAGAGCTAAGCAGCCCCTTTCAGCTTGCTCTACAAAACGTCCCAATTGTTATTGCTCATTGTGATTTAGAATTGAAATATACGTGGGTTTTTAATCCACATGATGATTTTATAGACAATGATACAATAGGAAAAAAAGATAAAGATTTGGCCAATAATGAAGGCATTGATAAGTTAACAGTACTGAAACAACGAGTGATTAATTCAGGAATAAGTGGACAATGTATTATAAGGTTCCCTTTATCTAACGGGTGGACCAATTACTTGGTATTCGCCTCCCCACTTGTTGATTCATTGGGACATGTTACTGGTGTTGCTACATCATCTATCAATCTATCAAATTTAGAACCTTTAGGTGTTAATGTAAAAGAACAAGCTTAGATTAATAGCATCCCCCTCCTATATTTTCAGAGGGGGGATAGTTTATTTGTAGTCCTGAACCATACGAACCAACATATGCGCTAAAACGTGCTGTTCATCCTCAGTTCCATTTTCCCATAACTCTTGCAATAACTTTTCCTCACGGTTTTTTGGCTCTTCATTATTTGATAGATAATTAGCCACTTTTTCCGCACTTTGTGCTAACGCCTCTTCACTCATTCCAACTTTCTCAGCCATACTCACTTTATTTCCGAGGTAGCTGGCAAAGTGATTAAAATTCTCTAAAATCTCCTCTTTCTTTTCATGACTCATATCTGCCGCTTTTTGTTCCATTTTACTTAAATTATTTTGTTCGCTCATTACGATAGCCTCCCTTTAACTATTCTTTTAATATAATTTCCTCCCAGCTAAAATGTTAAACATAACCAATAAAGAAACTATATGGTAACCCCCCCTACCTATTTAATTTGTTATAAAATAAAGGATACTTTTATGAATTAGAGAATTATACATATATGCTCCAAGAGGATAAATAATTGAATCCTATAGAATTCTATAATGAGGGGGGAGATAAAGTGACACAACTAAGTGAAAAAATCATAAATGGGCTAAGTATCGGAGTCTTAACAATTGATACACATTACCTTGTGGCGTCCATTAATGATGTAGGAACACAATAACTACAAATTAATAAAGAAGACACATTAGGAAGCAATGTATATGACCTCTTCCCAGAAGCTCCATCTGAAGTTAGAAATATAGAGAGAACGATTGAAACAGGAAAAGAATTTAAAATTGATGTAATGCGTTATAAGTGGGATGATTATGATTTATATCTTTCCGTTCAAACACACCTCTTAAAAGATGAAGACGATGTTATCGAAGCAATGGTTGAATTTACTGGTGTAACCCAACTTTATGAGAAGCAACTGAGGTTGATTAATAGAATGGAAGATATGGCCGTTAATGTCATTCCATTAATCAGAAGGAGTAGCTTAGCTTCCCCATCAACCTATTATAGATGAAGTTGAATTTCGATATATATTAGATAAAGGTATCGCGAATGTCATACATGAGAGCAAACTACTTGATTATCGACTTTTCTACTATTAGTACAGTTGATAGTGAATTTATTGATAAGGTAACTTATTCTTATAGGGACGAATGTTTCCATAACAGGAATTAAACCGAATGTTGCTCGTTCATGATTCATTCAGTAGACCCTTCCCTTGAGGTAGAATTTCATTTAAATCTTCAGTCTGTCCAAAGAAAGATTGCCTCGCATTAAGGAGAATGTAAGACTTTGTCAACTATATGGGTAACCCTTTCCTTTTTACTAAAGTACCACGTATGCCAGCCAGGAGTTTCCTCGGAAATAACGATTGGTTTTGGTTGCCCTAGAAATCTATAACTTGAGCTTTTATAAGGAATGACACCATCATGCTTAGAATCCTGAAATATTTGCGATTTATGTAAAAAGTGGCGATAGCTTTTCATAAAAAAAGAATCTCCATCCCCTGTTTCTGGGATGCAGTAGCCTATTAGGAACACTTGACCGGTAATGTGAAATGTTGTTTGATTCAGATGCCTAATAAATAGCGAATGAGGTGACATATCCGCTAATACAGGTGAACTACTTTGAAGCAAAGCTGCTTCTCCTAAAAACGCTTCATAAATGGGGAATGCTTCTTCTCCATATTGAATCAAGTCTCGGACTATATGAAATAAAAGTTCAGCCACATTCCATCCTTCTTCTGAAAACAATTGATTGCCATATTGAGCAAGAGGTGTCCCTAAATTAGGAACTCCAGCAAGTACAACATTGTGAATACAAAAGCAGACTCGAATTCCTTCATGATTTATCATACTTCTTGTCAACAACCCCCCTAAGCTATGAGCATAAATATCAACCTGATGCCCTTCTTGAAGAAGATCGGTTTCACACAGTACTTCATAAAGTTTCTTACCATGCTGAACAATAGAGGCATGAGTGGTCGCGTAGGAGTAACCAATTACTTTATCATAATGGTTCCGTTCTAAAATTTCTTTTTTTAATGCTTCAAAGTTCCGTTCTGATGCTGATAAGAACCCATGTACTATAATGGCTATCTTAACATCAGAAGATAGATTTATGGGTTGATCTAACAATAATTCACTCTCTCTTATTCCCCCATTTTCTAATTCCACTTCGTATAATCGAGGTATGGAAGGATTAAAATGATTCAGAAATGCTTTAACTTTCTGAATGAGTACAAGTACACGATGATGTGTATTTACTTCTTTTTGTATGGTAGCTACTTTCTCATCTATAGACGGAGACTGTTGGGGATAGGAAGATGCATTAAGATAAACAACTTCATACTCATGTAAGTTAGAAAGACTTAAACAATAGATAGCTTCTGTGTCAATTGGTATTTCAACTTTAATATCAGTGAATGGATGTAGTTCCCTTGCTTGCATCATTGATGTTACTAACTCATCTTCAGATACTACAATAAAAGGAAATTGTTTCATTAAGAAGTCAATACCATCTATTAAATCATCCATTTTCATTGAAAAGTCCGTAGCCATTATAAAACTTCGATCTTTGCTATCTCTTACTTTCTCAAAATCATTCTGTACATTAGAATAACGGATATATAAATCGTACTTCATTTAGATTCCACCTCCCTATATTGTATTTACATAAAAAAGTCCATTTTCCTTCTTTTCCTTCCATAATGTAGAAGACATGGCTAAAAGATTATTATTGAAGAAAGAGTGGCAAATACTTAAGAAGAGTTAAGATTAGGTGAATTAAAAATTCATTCTAATGAAGGTAACAGAACCATTCCTCTCATTCCTAAATAAAAAATTGTAATACAAACAACGCAACAATAGCACATCAGATAGTTTGTCTTTATACACATAGGGTACACATAGAAATGTAAGAAACAAAACTACTTCAATCCAACTAAAGGAGTGAGATTCATGGAACTAAACACAGCAATCATTACCGGTGCGAGTAGTGGTATTGGAGCAGCCACAGCAAAAGAATTGGCTAAGAAGAATATAAAAGTCATGCTAGCTGCTCGTCGTGATGAAAGATTAAAAGAATTAAAACAAGAAATTGAAGATATGGGCGGTACCGCTGAATATAAAGCAACAGATGTAACTTCTGCAGAAGAAATGGAAGCTCTAGCAAAAGAAACAAACGACACATTTGGATCTGTTGACATTCTAGTAAATAATGCTGGTCTCATGCCTCTTTCCTTCATGAATAAACGGAAGCTAGATGAATGGAACAAGATGGTAGATGTAAACATAAAAGGTGTTCTCCATGGCATTTATGCTGTGCTTCCTTACATGGAAGAGAAGAACAAAGGTCATATCATCAATACCTCTTCTGTTGCAGCTCACAAAATCATGCCTGGAAGCGCCGTTTATAGTGGTACGAAAATGGCCGTTCACGGTATTTCTGAAGGGTTGCGTGGGGAATTAGCTAACACAAATATTCGCACAACAATCATCTCTCCAGGTATGGTCGCTACAGAATTAACAGAAACCATCACGGACGAAGATATTCTTAATGCATTCAAGAACAATTCTAATGACATGCAACCATTACAAAGTCAGGATATTGCAGAAGCAGTTGGCTATGCAATTGATCAACCAGTTCATGTTGATGTTAACGAGGTTGTTGTTCGTCCAAGCAACCAGTCCTTATAAACAACAAGTTATTAGAAAATCCTTATCACTTCATGTGATAAGGATTTTCTTTTGTTTGTTTATAAATTATCATCTTTTTTACTTTTATTACGTGATAACAACTTTTTGTCTACTTTGTCCTCTATTTCCTCAATAGCTTTCTTATTGAGCAACATTTCTTCTTTGTTCGTTTGTATGAGTTGTTGGATGGAACGTTTGCTCCTTCTCATCTTATCCAATCTCACCCTTCGATTTGGTGTAAAACGATTTTACATAAACCTTGTTACATTTTTCACAATTTTCTACTCAATTAATTTTAGAACATTCTGACAATAAAGTCAATACGTTTTCATCCATATTTTGTATTTCACTAAATCGCATTGATTAGTTATAAAACTTTTCTTTGTTCACCAACATGGACCTTTCATTTGAAAGTATGTATTGCTTACATACAAGGTTGTTATTGTAATCAAAAAATAATATTTGTATATAATCCAGTTTTCTTAATAGGTATGTAGTAACAATCATAGGAGGTGCTGCATGGAGTTTTGGATGTGGGTGGTAGGTGTATTGATTTTGTTCCTTGTCATTGGATTCATATCAGATATGCGTGCCAAACGAAAAAGCTACGTAAAAGATGACAGTTTGCATAACCAAACCAAACAACAACAGTTTGACAAAGATCAGATCCGATAGTAAATAGATAGCCTTGTTGTATTAATGTAGACTACAGTATAAGAGTTAATATTAAAGATGCAAAAAAAAAGAGCATTGAATTGTTTTTCAATTTAATGCTCCTTTTTACGTTTTATACTATGCATTTATTTAGTGTCTGAATTTTGAATAATAAAACAACAGACCGGATTACAAATAATATGTATAAGGAAAATTTTTCGCTACGGTCACAACTTGTTTCCCATACCAATTCGCTTTGTATTCCAACATCCTTCTGAATTGCGACCATGATACTTCACTAATGGCTTTTGCAAGGTTGTGATGTTTCAACATGTTTGGACAGCCAAATCTTCAATACCAATCATGTCGTGGTTTTTGACGATATCGGTAGAGATTTTATCCGACATATCTTTTCTTACGTTTGCCATCTTTTCGTGAAGTCGAGCCACTTTTATCTTTTTTTTGCCAATTAGAAGAATCAAGTTGTCCTCTTGAAAGGATACGTTGAGCTTTTGCTACGTTTACTCTAATGTATGGAAGCATTTTGGATTTGCGTATATCGTTCCATCTGAAAGGGTGGCAAGTCTTTCAACCCAACATCTATTCCAATAAAAGAACTTGTTTTGTTGTAAGGTTGCATTTCTGTTTCAGCTAGAACGGAAACGAAGTATTTACCCGATGGGTTTCTTCTAATCGTGACACTCATGATTCGTCCTTCAATACCCCGGCTTTTGGCAAAACGAACATTCCCCAGTTTTGGTAGTTTGATAGTGCTTTTTTAACTCACGAACCGCTTTAATGGATGATTTTTATGGAAAAAAGAACTCCCCCCTTTCTAGTTGTTTTGAATGAGTTAACCATTCTGGATAATGTCGCTTACGATATACCAATAAGCATCTTTGTCTTTTTGTTTGCCCACAAAATAATTATAGACGAATCGAGCGCAACCAATTGTTTTATGGATAAGTTCGATAATGGAGATGGCTAGAGCCATCCCTTATCCGAAGGCGATTGATCCCCCCTTAACGTTGAGCTATGCCCTTCAACGCTTGAAGAGGGCGTTTTCTCGCCTTTTTAGATAAAATGAAAAGCAGCTCAATTAAGGGTACAATTAGTATTTTGTACTCCACAACTGAGCTACTTAAATCAGGGTGAGGGTGTTATTTTATATGTCTTTATTTGATTGGAAAGTACAATGTATACTCTGTGTTCTCTCCAACAAAAGGCTCGTAATATTCAAAGCCGAAGTCTCCCACTTGTTCATATTCTGATTCTTTAATCCAACGATACAAATAAGAATAAGGTTCAACTTCCTTATGTTCAACAGGGTTGTATCGTAGACTAGCGTATCTACCTGCAGGAATCACCTTACCTTCTAATCCCACTGGTAGTTCATCGAAACTACTAACTTCTACAGCAGCAAACCAAGTAAACTCGTCTTTTTCTGGATCCCAATTAGGGGGATCAATATACATCCCATAGGAAGAAGGTGCATTGATTCGATTGTTTATGTTTTGGATATCTCCTACATGAAATTCCTCTACCATATTAGGAATTTTAACATCCTTCTGTTCCATGGTTGTACTACAAGATTTACCTGCTAGCTTTACTTCATCTAATTCCACAATCTCTGGTTTTGAAATCGTTAATTTTCCACTACTCAAAACATCCACTCCTTTCTTAATAATTGATTACCACCTACATTCACACTTCTTTCCAAGGTCCTTGAAATCCTTTTTTAAATCAACAGAAAATCTTAAAAAACAAAAGCTCAGGGCTCACGTTTAGCGGTAGTGTACTAGTCGCTGGGAGTTGGAGTAGACGTCGTTTCTATACTATAAAGTTAGACACAAGCCAACATTTTTATAGTACGCTAGACAACAAAAAAGCAGGTGATGCACCTGCTTTTTGTTTGGATTTACCATGTTCCTGGTCCTCCTCCTCGACCCATGCTTTTTTGGAGCTCTGACTTACGTTCAGCTTCCTCTTTTCGTTTCTGTAACCTTTCTTCTGTTTCTCCTTCCCACTTTTGCTTTCTTGGTTTGCCTTTACGTTTAAGATACTCAGGGTACTTCACAAAAACAATAACGGATATGAAGACGACAATAGACAGAATAGGAACTATAATACCCACTCAATCCCCTCCCTTTTCTCCATTATACGAGGGGATTCATTCAATTTAATACGATAGAAGTTAGACAATTTACAAGGTTATTTTTCGATATAAAAAGTGGTTTTCTGACTTTTTTCTCCAATACCATAGTATTCATTTGGCTTTGAGATATTTAGTTACAGCATCTACTCGATTTGGTTGAATATGTTCACCCTTCTATTAATCCAATGTAAGGAATTTTTTCTTCATTTACTAATGCGATTAATAAATGACCATTCTTCTTTTCTAACTCAAAAATCTCCGTTCCAACTGAAAGTTTTGAAGCTGTACCATGTTTGAAGTTATTACCTTCATTAGAAACTTCCTTAATAGTCATTACTTTCTCTCCTAATGTAAAAGACGTATCCTGTATCCAGTCTATTTGTTCAGCATTTTTATATACGATGTTCCCTTTCACAAAAATATCTGCTTCTGGTTTTTCAGATAAAAAGGATTCAGCAGTAGGATTTGCTGTTTTTATGTCATCCGAGGAAAGATTTTGTGTAGAGCACGCGGTAAGTGCTACGACAATTATTAGATTCAAAACAACAACATACAGTTTATTAATCTTCATAATACATCTCTCCTTACTGGTTTGCTCTTATCTATTGCATGCCTCTTCTTCCGGCTTTATATTTCAGCCCTTTAACATGGGTTTAACTATGAAAGAAGGTATTGACCCTAATGTATTCAAAGAAAAACTATCCTCTTTACCATCTACATTCCTATATGGTAAAAAGAGCATTTTAACGAAAGTCTTACCATTACCTAACAGAAAAGAACACTCTTATTGTTACGGCAAGCTACCAATTGGAAAGCTCCCAGATGATATCCCACAAAATGTTGTACAAGCAACTAAATATGATATAGATTCCTTACTTACCTTTTACGATGGAAAAAACATTCAATTAGAAATGGAAGAGCTACTCCCATCTTTAATAGAAAAAGGTCTTGTTTTTATTGTGAAAGATGGACAACACCTCATTTCGAGTGCTTTAGCTCATACTACCGAAAACTTTTGTTTGATTGGAGCAGTCTACACAAACCCTAACTACCAAGATCAACGACTAGCTTATTATAGTGTGTTAGCACTCACACAACATTTGCATCGTCATGGTGCATAAATAATGATAACCAACTTCCCCATGAAATAAGTAGTTCCGTATTGGAATACAAATAAACATGTTGTACCAACTTCATTGAACTGCTTTCTTTCTATATGGTAATTGACTTTTTGAACACTACCATCACTTACGAAAGAAAACCGCTTTCGTTGAAGTGGGGGATTCCTAAGAACATCAACCTATCGGCTAATTATGGATTAGGCTATCCCCGTAGCGCCTACGGTTAATCGCAATGCTTCATTACGAAGGTTGATACTTGCGTTAATATCCCTTTTGTATTCCAACATCCTTCTGAATTGTGACCATGACAATTCACTAATGGCTTTTGGCAAAACGAACAACGAAATTTGCGCACGGAAATATCCGCGTGTTAGATCAACACAAAGGGACATTACTTACGACATTTTTAATTTGCATGAGGAATGTACAGTTTAATACTTAATAATCTAACTGCACCATTGGCTCACAAACCTGTCACTTTTTCAACCACTTATATAATGAATTCTCCTATTTTTTTCGATATACTTGATAAGAATCACTTTATTAAGAGAGGTTGAATGTCGTTGGAACTTAAGAAAGATTTTAACTATGTACCGTGGGTAGTTGGGCTATCTATTGCTATCAATCTTCTCGTCATAGCTCTACTATTTATCCCTAATATAGATAGCAGTACAGGGTTCAATATCAAACTATTACCATTGTTAAATGCAATTTTGAATTCATTTACATTTGTATTTTTACTAGCTGCATTATATATGATTATACGGAAAAATGTCACATGGCATAAGCGATTTATTTTTGCGGCCTTTACAACAACCGCATTATTTCTGGTATCCTATTTAACCTATCATTCTATGTCCTCTTCCACGTCATATGGAGGGGAAGGGATATTACAATATATCTACTATTTCATCTTAATATCACACATAATCCTAGCAGCCGCAATTGTTCCATTAGCTTTGTTAACTCTATTCAGAGGACTAGCAATGAAAGTAGATAAACATCGTAGAATTGCAAAGTGGACGATGCCCGTTTGGTTATATGTAAGTATTACAGGGGTTATTGTTTACTTGATGATTTCTCCATATTATTAAATGGATTTCTCAGCTAAGCTCAGCAAAAAAAGTCGAGCTTAGCTTTTTTATTCAAACCCTTAGTTTTTTATCAAAATTTTCAAGTTTTTGCAATGCACGATATTGCTCTTCAGTCAAAAGTTCGATATCCATAGAAGTTGCCATATCAATAGCACTATTTTCGGGTTTATGTTTATTTCTAAACTCTAGAGCTTCACGATCGTAACAAACACTTCTTCGACCTTTAGGACTTTCCGCTGAACAATCAAAAAAGAGGTATTCACCCTTCTGTTTATCAGAACCAACAACACCCGGTTCTCCACCAGTTCTCTCCATT
The DNA here is from genome assembly GCF_009856295.1 of Pontibacillus yanchengensis. Lineage (NCBI taxonomy): Bacteria > Bacillati > Bacillota > Bacilli > Caryophanales > Bacillaceae > Pontibacillus > Pontibacillus yanchengensis. Next base: position 802,632 of record NZ_WMEU01000001.1, read on the forward strand.
TCCTGCAGTCACCAAAGTTTTTCGGTATTTGCATTCAGTTTAAGTTTAGCTTGAACATCAGCCCATTCAAGATCTTTATGTCGGAAATTGATAACGTCTCCATTATCTCCACTTTTAATATTAGAATAAGTTTTATCATTGAATTTTAAATCCTCTTTCGGTTATTTTTTGGGATTTTGATAAAAAGATAAACTAGAATCAAGTTTAGAATCAGTACCAATGCTTAGCTCGATTTGATATAATTTTTACTCCTCATCCATTCTCCAATTCTTAAGTTAATAAGTTCACGTCTGATACCACTTCCTGTAATTTTATCACAACATATAATGACCATAAAAAGAAGCCCTATAAGGACTTCTATTATCATGATATAAACTTTTTAACTGGGTTCAATCTCGTCATTAACAAGCCGAGTTACTTTGGTTGAATTGCCATGTTCTACTTCTTCTTCGGTTGCATCCTCTCCATATGAATCTTCCTCGTTCATAGTGGGAGCTACTTTCTCATCTTCTAAAGAGTCTGATTTGCGCTTTTTTGGCTCCATTCGTATATCCCTTCCTTCCCTATGTTAAATGTATGTGTAGTATGGGAAACGAGATGCTAATCTATACGAGTTAATGGCTCATTTGGTTCAACATATCGACGTGTTGTCGATCCTTGTCCAGTATCCCCTTCACAATTCGGTGACTCTCTTTGTCCAAATCTCCTTTTACTATTTCCTCGGAAATTTCAACACCATAATAGCTCTCACCTTTTAATGCACTTTCGATAATACCCTTTGTATCTTCTGGTATGCTAAATTTACCGATATACCCTTGAATAGAACCTAGCATACCTTCATTATCCACTGGTTTTCCACCTAAGTTTTGAATGCGTTCAGCCACCCGCTGAGCATGTTCTTTATGATCTTGTTGAATTCCTTGGAATTCTTTTTTAACATAGTGATCCTTCAACTTGCCTATGTAGTGTTCATAAGCATGGATACCCATGTATTGACCTTGTAGAAATTTATTTAACGTTTTCACTACATCTTCATTTGACATGCCTATCCCTCCTAGTCGTTATTAGTATTTCGTATAACAAAGGGAATATGCGGAGAAGTGTCATGATTGGTCAGCTGGGTAAATCAAGCCTATTTGTTTTCTAGCCGTTTCCATAATGACTGCTGTCGTAAGAGAGTTTTGGAAAGTATTAATAGTGGACATATTCTTTCCTTCTTGAACTAAACGAATAAACTCTTGTCCTTCATAATACATGTCCTGTTGCTCATGAGGTTCGCTTATCGTTTCCACTGATCCATCTCTGTACTTAATTTCAACATGATGCGGAGTTGAAATATTATCGTGAATGACCATACTTGCTTCTTCTCCTTGAATTTCTGAAGGTAGATAAGAATCATTCATTTTAGAATACATAATCACCGCATCCATTTCATTGTATTGAGCTAGGATGCTACCTGAACCATCAGCACCTGATTCTAGCATAATGCCAGAAGCCTTTATGCTCTGTGGTTCTCCAAACAAGACCACCATCGGATAGATGCAGTACACGCCTAAATCCATTAGGGAGCCATTGGAATAGCTAGGATTAAATGCATTCAGTACTGTTCCAGCTTTATAGGCATCGTATCGGGAAGAATACTTGCTGTAGCTAGCAACATAACGACGAACTTTACCTAGTTTATGTAAATGATTTTGTATTCGCCTAAAATTCGGGACAAGGGTAGTTCTCATAGCCTCCATTAAAACAACACCATTCTTAGTCGCTGCATCAATCATCGCTTGGGTTTGTTTTATATTTGAAGCAAGGGGTTTTTCACATAGCACGTGCTTCTTATGATTCATAAATCCTATAGCTTGTTCACTATGTACATAATTAGGACTCGCAATATATACAGCATCAATGGCGTCACTCTTTGCCATATCTTCATAGTCTGTAAACGTCTTTGCTATATTATACTTTCGAGCAAATTCATTTGCTTTTTGCTCTGTACGCGAAAACACTGCTGTTAGCTCAAAATCTTCTAAGTCCTTAACAGATTCAAGAAAACGATCCGTAATCCAATTTGTTCCTATAACACCAAATTTAACCATATAATAAAGCTCCTGACTATACATATTTTTACAATCAATCTATTAAAACATTTTTTCACTTATGATATGCTTTTTGTGTAACATTTTCATAAATAATTTCGATTTCAAGAAATGGAGGTCATCCTATCAGCACTTATTTCACACTTCTATTCTTGTTTTTGCTTGCATCCTACATGGTCTATACTGTGGTCAAAAACAAAACCACGAGAGTAAAAGCAATCTATAACAGGATCTTTTTCACGTTATTGATGTTAGATATTTTCGTGTGCCTTTTATTAAGTCCTTACAACAACTATGACCCGATGATAGGTTCTGGTTATGAAATACTCTTTAACATCTCCATTGTGATGGGGGTGTTTTTCCTAGTCAGTTATATTCTTTCCTCAACACTACCTAGCAAAAATCATCATAAGTAACTAGCCTTATTTGTTGAGCAGTCGATTCACCTTTCCTACATTCCACTATCTACTGCTATAGTCAATTAATTTCTTCAGTTTTTCCGTTTGGCTTGGGTTAAGGATGCGGTAGTCGCCTTCTTCCATTTTGATAATTGTTTCACGTTCATTAAACCAGAGTTCTGACCGAACTAAGCTTATCCCTCGCTCAGAACTATTGATCATCAGATAAACATCAGGTTCTTTCCTATTAATAGTTACATTCTTCATTTGGCTACTATACATCAATAGTTGCATCAGTTGATCGACTGTTTTCTGGCTTTGTTTATCTGTGATTACTTTATCAAAATCTATCTGCCGCTGAACTCCTTCTTTGTCATACCCAACCATTACTTTTCTTGTAACAGTGTTCGTTTGCTTATCGCCAACAATATATCCTCCGAGAAATACGATACACAAGAGAAGAACGGACATCATAACCTTAAATGCATGACTCATATACATGTTTCCTTCCTATCATCTGCTAATTGAATCTTTCGGGCAGTTACTCATAATCATATCTAATTTGAATTCTTTTGATTTGGTCATCCTGCAAGATGAATAAAATAGTATTGGATTTACCTCCGTAAATCATCGCATCTTTTTCTAGCCGATATTGACTTCCGTATACTTTCAATACATTCTCTCTAGAATCCCCAACTGTTATTCCATGTTGCGTTATGATCAAAGGGGAAGTAATTGAAAACGACTTCAACCATGTTTTCTTTTCAGATTTTTCAAATGTAAACGATGCCTTTTCGTATTGTAAATCATACTGAAGCCCTTTGATAGAATTATACTTTTCTATAGATAATGGCTCCCCAAGTTTACTTTTCAATTGCTCCATTGTTATGCTATTTCTCGAAATGGTAGATTCTTGAAAGAAAGCTTTTTCTTCTGGAATATCTAAATTATTAGAGGAAGCTCCTTCTTTCAATTCATTTACCTCTTTTTGTAATAATTGAATCCTTTTTTCTGCTTCTTTTAGGGCATCGCTTTTACCAGTATTGGATTGAAATCCCTCAGGATAAAATATCATAACACCTAACCAAACACCTAAACCCAATCCAAACATGACTGATGTTACATATCCACCGATTCGATTCATTCATCTTACCCCTTTTCCGCTTTGCTTAAGCATCTTATATAGAAGGCTCCCCCTATAAATTAGAAGTAAATAAGTTGTTATTTATTCAACCTATTCTAGTTTAAATAAGGACGGAAAAAACCTGATTAATTTATGTTGATGTTTTCCATATAGCTAACTATTTAAGTTCCTTTTTTATATGTAAAAAATATACATACTTCGCGGTTGGAAAAATGCCCCATATTCTTGCTGCTACTCCTCCTCGCCTCTGCTGTTTTTGTGATCGAGATATGGGTATTGTAGTACTGTGCACTCTAGGTGGGTATTGATAATGTAAATGGATGTTGATTAGACTCTGTCCTATTAAATAGCCAGATGAGATTTCATTCTCATCTAGCTAAACTCGCTACTTTATGGACTTTATTACATTATAATAGCCAACCCACGTACACTCCTGCGAGAAAAATTGTCACCAAAAAAATAAAATGCAAAACAAACCATGCCCATCGACCATACCATAATGACTTCACGCGTATCGGTTTGCGATATTCATTCGGAACAATTCGTTGACCTAAATATTCAAATATTAAAAGATAAATCCACCAAACAGCGTATGAATCGAATGTATCCCAATAATTCGTGTATTCTATAATTTCTGTGTACTCTTCCAATAATTTTTCCACTAATATACCAAGATTAACCATCCCCATGTAAAAGGGGATCTTCCATGCCCAACTTCTAGGACTAAATCGAACACCTAATAAAACATAGTATGGAAAGGCAGTTAGAATAGCAGAAATAGGCATTTTTATACCAAGATGAAAAGGGACGACAGGAAATTTATAAAAATTCAGGAAAATAAAGATAAGACAAATAATATTTCCCATTAAGCCACTTAAAAGATATAGTAGTCCATAACGCTTCCAATTTATCCGCAATATAAAGAAAGCTCCAAATAAACTACCTATAATGACAGATAGCATAATGAAATATTCTAATGGGTAGTTTAAAAAGTCAGACATACACCTTTCCCCCACTTCTGTGAATGTCTTATTCACAGAGAAAATATTTTCTTATTTTTGCAACTTTCTTATCTTTTTATACATTTAAAAAGGAAAACCTTTACCATATACTTTATGGTGGTTTCCCTATAGAGGAAGTATGACTATGATTTAACTACAACAAGTAAAATAATGAGTATAGGAAAATTCTTAATAGGAATCATCTCGTACATAGCTTACCTTAGAATTCGAACAAGTTTTTTATTAAAGGCTGGGACAAAACTATAATAACCAGTTCTAAAGCCGAATGATATTAAGAAAACAGAAATTTATAAAGAAAAAATCCGAACTATTTCGAATCCTCAAAAGAAGATTTCGAATTATAGTTCGGATTTTTAATAGGCTATAAACAACATCGAACATATTTAAAGATTTCAAAGACTTACTCATGAGCAGCTAGGTTAATTTCTTCTTTCGCATGTTCTTGTAATTTAGCATAAGCTTGTTTCTCTTGCTCAAATCCTTCACGATTGGATTGTTCTTCAAACGTATAATGTTCAAATTCCACATTGAGTGATGTTCTATATTCATACGTTGCGTTACCTCTTAACTTAATGAAATATTCATCACCTTGTTTTTCCACCACGCAAATCACAAAGCCACCACGGTTGTAGACATAAATTTCTTCACTAAGTTGATTAATTTCTAACAACACAGTTGTTAATGAAGAAGCAGACATGGCTGTTCCACAAGCATTGGTCAATCCGACACCTCGCTCATAGGTGCGCACAAAAATCTTTTGATCTCCCAATGGTTGAATGAAACTAACATTTACACCAGACGGCAATAAATTCTTATCTTCATTAGCTTGCTTTCCGATAGAAGAAAGATTCTCATCATGGATTTCAGGTACCATTGTAATTAAATGGGGATTGGGAACAGATACAGCTGTAAATGTTAGGTCCTCTGATAAATTTTCAATCGGCAACTCCACATGTAGCTTTTTCTCTGTTTTCATAAACAATTGTGGATCTAAACGGACTGGCTCAATAGATACCTCGTAAGCAGGGACATCATCATAGATTTCCCCTTTTTTAACAACGGATAAATCTGCTTCTTTCGTTTCCACCATTATTTCGTTTCTGTCTAATTGCTCACATACATAACGCCCGACACAACGAAGTCCATTTCCACACATTTCAGCCTCAGAACCATCTGGATTAAACATTCTCATACGAGCATCTGCATGGTCACTAGGCATCGTGAATAAAATTCCATCAGCTCCAATTAATCCGTCTCGATCACATAGCATAGTTGCAATCGATACTCGATCAACCTCACTAAAATGATACGTATGGAACAGTTCATCTATAAGTACAAAGTCATTATTCGATCCGTGACACTTTATAATTTCTATGTTCAAGAAAGCCACTCCCTTTCTTACAGTACGTACTCTATGTTATTGTCCTTTTTTTTAGTTGTTTTTTCAAGCCCAAAGAGTTAGTTTCGCACCCTTTTACTATTAAAATGTAAAAAAGTCTCCAAGGAATGGTATTCCATGGAGACAACTAAATTCTATTCACTTATTATGAAGCTTGGCTTTCGCCTTCTCCTAGCGCATGAAGAAGTTCATTAATTTCATCTTGATTCATATTATGCTCTTCTACATAACGGTTACGTTCATGGACTCTACATTCAGGTGTACAGCCTCTCATATATTTGTGCTCATTTTCTTCCGAGCATAGAATTTGCTTATTACAGTCAGGATTAGAACAGTTTACATATCGTTCACATGGTTCACCGTCAAAGTGATCAACTCCTACGACAACATGTTCTGTCTGGTTAACTGGAACACTAATACGTTCATCAAACACATACATTTGACCATCCCATAGCTGACCTTGTACTTCTGGGTCCTTGCTATAAGTGGCAATTCCTCCGTGAAGCTGTCCCACGTTCTCAAAGCCTTCTTGCTTCAACCAGCCAGAGAACTTTTCACAACGAATTCCGCCTGTACAATACGTTAGAATTTGTTTACCTTCTAACATTTCTTTATTCTCGCGAACCCATTCTGGTAGTTCACGGAATGAATTAATGTCTGGACGAATAGCACCACGAAAATGACCGAGGTCATACTCATAATCATTTCGGGCATCAAGGATAATCGTATTTTCATCGTGCATTTTTTGATAAAATTCTTTCGGTTCAAGGTACTCCCCTGTAAGATCATGAGGATTTATATCATCCTCAAGACGCAACGTTACCAGTTCAGGGCGTGGACGAACGTGCATTTTCTTAAATGCGTGACCACTTGCTTCATCAATCTTAAATGGCATATCGGCAAAACGAGGGTCATTGTTCATCGCTTCCATATACTTCTTTGTTTGTTCTTTCGGTCCTGATACTGTACCGTTAATCCCTTCTGATGCTACAAGGATTCTTCCCTTTAACCCCAAGCTATTGCAAAACTCTAGATGATCTTGTGCAAATTGCTCAGGATCTTCCATCGTTACATATTTATAATAAAGCAATACTTGATAATTGTTTTTCTCTTCCATTGTTGATTCCACCTATCTATTTATATTTGCAGGATATAAAATTAGGCAACTGAGCTGTTGATGGTAATATTGATCACCAGGGCGTTTTTTAAAAGAAAGGCGCAAGTGACCTAAGAGCAACGTATATGCTGCGGCCTATACGATGTAGGTTGGTTCGATGTTGCTACATGAAGTAGCGGTTTTAATCGAACTTCCCCTGTTTTCGTAGGAGATAAAGGAAACACAAAAACATACGTGATTCGATGTTAACTTATCGTACGGAGACGAGGGAAGCATACTACTTGCTGGGCGCTGGACCTATACATATAAGAGTCAAAACTTATACTTTCTTACTTGCTAATAAAAAACGAACACCTCTTAAAACCACCTTTATCCATACTACAACGTAATATTATAAAGCTATAGGTGGTTGTTTTGCAATAGTTAAATTTGGTAATAACTAATTCTATTGTTGAAGTGATTATGTTTACTTGAACGATTTAGAAACTTCCATTAAATCTTTTTGTGTAACCTTTGTTTCTGATTGCTTAGCAAAATACTTGAGAGTATAGTGGACATCATTTTGAGTCCACTTCAATAACTTCGTACCAGCATTATTGGTATAATACTTTCCTTGAACATTACCTATTTTAACTTCTTTATAATCTTTCTCTGAAACAGAGGATACATTACCACTATTTGTTATTTGTAGACCTATATGTTCATTATGTTCTCCAAGAAAATCAATTATTAGTGTTTTAATAGATTCCTTTTCTATAGGAGGTTTACTAAATTCTGCTTCCCTCACCTCAAATGGAAGCTTTGTTGGAAGTTTAACATAAAAATACTGGTCTTCTATTCGCTTTTTTAAATCGTCATGATTAAAATCTTGAAGATCAGTACTTCCGCTACAGCTTGTTAATAGGAATGGAATAGTAAATAACAAGAAAATACATTTTTTCATATAACCACTCTATTTCTTCCATGTAACTTAATCAATCTTTTAAATCGATTAACGAAAAAAACTGAAAATCAACTTATCGATCTCCACATTTTCAATCTATACTTATAATTCAAAATCCACCACAATGATATCTGATAGTCCTATTTCTTTTAGGTATGAGACTACTTCTTGATGTTTTTCGTGTGGTCCATACTCTTCAAGGGATTGTTTATCTTCAAAGCGTACGGTTAAGCCTACATCAAATCCTTGACTTCTATCTGAAAAGTTCAATCCGGCTTGGATATCCACTATTCCAGGAATCTTCTGTTTAAGCGATTTCAATTGATTAATTGCTTCCTTTTTTTCATGCTCTGATGTTTTTTCGTTAAATTTAAATATTACTATGTGTTCGATCATTGTATTTTTCATCCTTTCAACTAATAAAGACTTTCATAGCAATTAAGTCCACTCAATCACTATTTATTGTGAGTTCATTATACCATTTAAGCACTCGTGAAAGCTTTTAATATAAATATGAATAATCTTTTCAAATTGAGCATTAAATTCCCAAATGACCTTCTTTACTTTATTATAAAGAATTAATTATTCGGAATTTGGAAAGGTAATATTAAGTAACTATCGCACTCTAGAAGCTTTGCTAATCAACTCTATTTCATAAAAAGTCTGTTGCACTTTAATACGCATTATCTGCAAGTCCCCCTCTACTATCATGAACTTGATTAATACTACCTTAAGAAAGGAGCATCCTTCATGGAATCAATCTGGTTGGAATACGGTTGGACTTTATTAATACTCATAGGTCTTGAGGGATTATTATCAGCTGATAATGCGCTTGTCCTTGCTGTTATAGCCAAACATTTACCAAAAGAAGAAAAGGAAAAGGCAATTAAATATGGGATTTTTATGGCCTTTGCATTCAGGTTCATTGCCCTTTTTGCTATTTCGTTTATTGCTAACGTGTGGCAAATACAAGCCATTGGAGCAGCTTATCTCCTTTATTTAGGGTTAAAACATGTTATAAAGGCTCAGTTTGGAAATGAAAATGAAAACATGGAGAATGACATAGAAAAAGAAGCTGCTGGTAAAGGCTTTTGGCCAACAGTAGGTAAGATAGCTCTAGCGGACCTTGCTTTTGCAATTGATTCTATTCTCGCTGCTGTCGCCCTTGCACTCGGTCTTCCAGATTCTCCTATTGATGATTTTGGGGGAATGGATGGCGGAAAATTTATCATCGTTGTACTCGGAGGCATTGCAGGGCTTATTTTAATAAAATACGCTGCTACTTGGTTCGTGAAATTGCTCGAAAAACGCCCAGCATTAGAAACAACCGCTTATGCCATTGTAGCTTGGGTCGGAGTTAAATTAGCAGTTATCACACTTGCTCATAAGGATATTGGTTTATTGGATCACCACTTCCCACATAGCACAAGTTGGACATTAACATTCTACGGAGTTTTGGTAGCAATTGCATTATTTGGATGGTTTGCACCAGGAAATAAACTTACCAATAAGCACGACAGATGAGTATGCTTTCTTAAATAGATATAAAAACGTATTGATTATATAATAGATCATGTCGGGGAAGGTGCTGAAGAAAGGTAGTTATAAAATGTGATTTGTACTAAACATATGAAATAGGCACGGTTAACCACCTCAGATTAACCGTGCCTTGTCCATTCTAGGAATAATGTTGATTTTTCATTTCTGATTTAATTACATTCATCGTTTCGTCTTCACTCAAATAGGAATGAGATATACCTAATGCCTCGAGTAACGGTTTTATCATTTCATATAAAGCTTTATTGGCGACTTGTACTTCATTTGGAACACCTAAGCTCATAAATTGATCTTTTATAAATTGCTGAATATGAGAAGGTGGTAAAGCTGGGTGCACTTGAGCGTCAAGCATTTGTTGCTGTTCTGGTGCAAAAAAGACCGTAACTTCAACATAATATGGACGCACACCATTTTCCTCCTGAACAGGGTCTGGTAAGAAAAATTGATCTAAACGCATCGGCTCATCTAGACGTTTTTGAAATTTTAATGGTTCTATTTCTTCTTGTGCTAAATATAGTGTGTGGTCATACTTTACATCTTCAACATGCGCGATAAGGGTAGATACTTCAAACCCACCTGTAGCTTCTAAGATTGCAAAATACTCTGGTGGCTTCGTTGCAATTTCTTTCTCATCAATATCTGAACGTAATAACTCAAGTAACACAGATAAAATGTAATTAACATGTTTCTTTTCTTTTTCATCCACATACCACGGATGATAAGTTGGTAAAAAGCTTCGAAGTTGTGGCCACTGGTTTTCACCTCTGAAAGTTAACTGCTGTTCTTTAATTTCCTCATAATCTCTTTTGGTTAGTTCTTCTTTGTCCACAAATGTTACTAACAAGTTTTGCATCTCATACGTATCTTCTTCTTCAAATTGACCTTTCAAAATTTTGTCCATCTCTCGCAAACCTTGTGCTCCAAAATAAATAGCAACGCCAAATTCTTGTCCACTTTTTCCTAAAATAGAACAAAAACTGAATTGGCCAAAATCTTCTTGCCATTCAGAAGGGTTTTCTATAGCAATCACCTGATGATCACTTATTTTCTTCCAAGGCTTACGCTGTTTTAACTCTACGATATTCTCATATAACTCTTCATTTATATCCTCTTGAGACTTTTCTTTTTCATGAAATGTTGCAAGTAACTTACTATTTATAGCATCAACATATGCTTTCTCATCCTTAATAGACTCAGAACCTTCCCATGTCAATCTACCATCTTCTTCAGGGGCCGTCCCTTTCACTCTGGTACAACGGGGATAAATCATGTTTGGTTGTAATTCTAATGTCTCTTCTAATTCAATTGTGTGTACCCAGTCATCACCGAAGTCATATTGATACGTACATGTTTCACCCGGTGATGTTAACCATGCATCTATTCTTTCATTTGCCTCAAAATAATCAACTGTAAACAGATCCTCTCCTGGGCTCATACCTATTTTCACTGGTACTTCATTATTCTGAAGTATAGTAAACATGTGGATATGGCTATCCAGCCAATTAAAGCAAGATTGGATTACATTATGGAGATTCTGGAATGTGAAATTTGAAGGAATTTCCACCCTCCTCCATACTGAAGTTTCTTCACCTTCTAGTTTTATCTTTAATTGATAAATCATAATTTCCTCCTCTGACACTCTTGATGTAGGAACTGAAGCAATGCGTAAGCTCCCATAGAGCACAGTCTTTTTGATATAAAGTAATCAAGAAGCTAGCCGGGCGCTGGAGTAAGATGTAGGCAGGATGTAGTAGAAAATTAAAGTTCCTCCCCCTTTAGAGCTGTGATAAACTAGAATATATAGTATAATTGTTCGTTTAGTTAAGGAGGGAACATCACGTGTTTGCCATATTAATTGTATGCATGATTATCATGGTTGCAGTGCTTCTTCTAACGATGGCTGCTATTTCAAAGGGCTATCAATATAACCATACTGTCGACCCTTTACCAGATGAAATTCCAGCCAATCACAATGAAAACCACTTCAATGAAAAATCATAATAACCAAACATTATATAAATACTCCTTCCTGCTTAAGGAAGGAGATTTTTTATAAACGGAAGCTATTTCGATACCATTCCTTAGCATTCCCTAATCGTATGTAAACTCAAACATAAGGTCGATTAGTAAAAGATTCGGTTATAGAAATAAAAGTAGGTATAAGTTTGTGTCTAGACGAAAAAAACGGGTATTCTATTAGAAGAGCTACCAATAGAGGAGGATATTATTTATGTGGAACAATCCATTAGCAACTCATATAAAGTGGTCAAACGAAATTTCAAATATTGAGGCCAAGCAACATGTTGCGGACCAAATCGCACAAAGAGCTAAAGATGGTGACGTTATAGGGATTGGCTCAGGATCTACTGCTTTTCTAGCCCTCCAATCCATTGCCCAGTATGTAAAGGAAAAAGGATATAAAGTTACTGCTATTCCTACTTCCCAAGAGGTTATGATGACATGTACAACGCTTGGCATCCCCACTACGACCCTTGCCACAGCAAAACCAGACTGGGCATTTGATGGTGCAGATGAAGTAGACCCAAACCACAATTTAATAAAAGGGCGAGGGGGGGCCATGTTTCACGAAAAACTCGTTATGGCCAGCTCCCCAGAAAATTATATCCTGATTGATCAAAGCAAATTCGTTAACCATTTAGGTCAAAAATTCCCTGTGCCAATTGAAGTTGATCAACGTGCACTTCACCTAGTGGAAACGAAACTATCTACTTTTCCAGTTGAACAAGTCCAATTACGTCAAGCTACAGCTAAAGACGGACCTGTTATCACAGAAGCTGGTAACCTCATTCTCGATGTCCATTTTTCCACTATTGATAAAAAGGATGAAGTTAGACTTGCGGGAATTCCAGGCGTTATTGAAACAGGATTGTTCATTGATTACGATGTTAACATTTTATCTATCTAAAAATAGATTACTTAGCAATGTCTTTTCGCAACATTTTGAACCATATAGAGAAAGGTAGTGACTTCACACTAATTTGCACACCTAAAATTGCCACACTGAATAATAAAGATAGCACAAGTAAAAAATAAAAATCACTCTCTATAATACACAATGTGGTGATTATTAATGAAAATGGAGCAAAGTGTAACCAACAAAATGACAGAAGCTTACAATCTAATAGAGAAAGCTAATGATATGATTACTAGCGTTTTCTTTGAGAGTGTACTTTTTTCATTACAATGGTGGATTGGTTTCATTTTAGCTGTTGTGCCGTGGATTTTATGGATTTTTCTGAGAAAAAAAGACAGTACCTGGCGCTTGTTAACTGCAGGTCTTTTTGTTCTGTTTGTCTCTTCCTGGTTTGATGTAATCGGTATTAGTTTAGGATTATGGCATTACCATTCTGAAGTCGTACCTACCATTCCAGCTTTTTTCCCTTGGGATTTCACATTACTACCTGTTATTGCAATGGCTTTAATTCAAATTAAGCCCACCGCTAATCCTCTCGTTAAAGCTATCATTTTTAGTATTTTTAGTTCATATGTAGCTGAACCTATATTTCAATGGCTTGATATGTATGACCGTGAGCATTGGAAGCTATATTACTCCTTCTTTATTTATATTATCATCTACTTAATAGCTAACTTCATTGCAAATCGAAAAAGCTATGCTACTCTGTAAAGAGATGATTTGAACACCTTACTCACTAAAAATAAAGTCTCAAATAGGTTGATTTCCCCTAAAATGATTGGCCACCAACCCCTAGTGTAGTGATTGAGCTCTGAAGCTACACAGTCTTTTTAAGAACAAAAGCTCAGGGCACCCTTTTAGCGACGTATATGCTACGGCCCACACGACGTGGATTGGTTCGATGTTGCTACGTGACGTAGCGATTTTAATCAAACTTCCCCTGTTTCCGTAGGAGATAAAGACAACACGAAAACATGCTTGATTCGATGTTAACTTATCGTACGGAGGCGAGGGAAACATACTAGTCGCTGGGCGCTGGAGCTGAAGCTACACTGTCTTCTTTAATAAGAAAAGAACCATAAGAACGTTCTTATGGCTCTTCATTATTCATACAAGTGACAAGCAGTAAAATGATTCTCCCTTACTTCTTTCCACTCCGGAACCTGATTTGCACAAATATCCATTGCATGAGGGCATCTGGTTCGGAACACACACCCACTTGGAGGATTTAAAGGACTAGGCACATCACCACTGACAACAATTCGTTCTCTATCCTTTAATTTTGGATCTGGAACAGGCACCGCTGATAGCAATGCTTGCGTGTAGGGATGTAATGGATTTTCATGAAGTTCATCACTTGATCCGAGTTCCATCATATTCCCTAAATACATTACTAATATGCGATCTGAAATGTATTTCACCATCGATAAATCATGTGCTATGAATAAATAGGTTAGCCCCATTTGTTTTTGTAAATTTTGAAGTAGATTCACTACTTGTGCTTGAATTGACACGTCTAAAGCTGATATTGGTTCATCGCAAACAATAAATCTTGGCTCAACTGCTAACGCTCGTGCAATACCAATTCGTTGTCTTTGACCACCACTAAATTCATGAGGAAATCGACTAATGTGTTCTGCATCAAGCCCCACTAAAACAAGCAATTCTAAAATCCGTTCCTTACGCTTCTTCCCCCTTGCTAACCCATGAATGTCTAAAGCTTCACCGATTATATCCTCCACCGTCATTCTTGGATTCAAGGAAGCATAAGGATCCTGGAAAATCATCTGAATATCTCTTCGAAGCTGTTTTAACTTTTTTCCGGAGTACTGATTTATATTTTCTCCATTAAAGTACACATCTCCAGCGGTAGGTTGATAAAGTCGTATAATGGCACGACCTGCCGTAGACTTACCACATCCTGACTCACCTACAAGACCGACCGTCTCCCCTTCGTATATATCTAATGTGACATTCTCCACAGCTTTTAGGTGCTGCTTGTTCACTTTAAAATATTTCTTTAATCCTTTCACCTGTAAAAGAGGTCCTCTGCTCTCACTCGTCACACCCGCTTCATTCTTACTCTCCTTGGTATCCATCATGATTCTCCTCCCTACATCACTTTATTCTGCTGCCTTTGCTAATGGGTGGTGAAGCCAACAGGAAGCATATTGTTCTCCTCCCATATGTTCAAATGAAGGATTATGATTACGACATACTTCCATTGCATGTTCACAACGTGCGAAGAACGGACAACCGAGCGTTGGATCCATTAAGTCAGGAGGAGATCCTATAATAGGAATCAAGGGTTGCTCTCTATTTTGATCTAGGCGTGGAACTGACTTCATCAGCCCTTTTGTGTAAGGATGTCGCGGTGTTTCAAAAACATCTTCCACTGTACCTGTTTCGATAACTTGTCCAGCATACATCACTACCACGTGATCACATGTTTCTGCGACAACACCCAGGTCATGGGTAATTAAGATAATCGATGTTCCTGTTTTAGTTTGTAAATCTTTCATCAGCTGCAGAATTTGCGCCTGGATGGTAACGTCAAGGGCTGTCGTAGGTTCGTCTGCTATTAAGAGCTCAGGTTCACAAGCTAGGGAAATGGCAATCATAGCTCTTTGACGCATTCCTCCCGAAAACTCATGCGGATACTGGTCGACACGCTTTTCTGGTTGTGGAATGCCGACGAGATTCAGCAATTCGATTGCTTGAGACCTTGCCTCTTTTCTTGTTACATGCTTATGCTTTAAAATCCCTTCTGTAATTTGAGCGCCTACTTTTGTAGTAGGGTTCAAAGAGGTCATAGGATCCTGGAAGATCATACCTATTTCATTACCTCTAATTCTCTGCATCTGCCTCTCTGATTTTGCCAATATATTTTCTCCATTAAACAAGATTTCGCCTTGTTTGTACTCAGCTGGTGGCTTAGGTAGTAACTGCATAATGGATTTGGCAGTTACACTCTTTCCACAACCTGATTCCCCTACAATAGCTACTGTCTTTCCTTTCGGCACAGAAAAATTCACTCCACGCACAGCCTGTACCTCTCCCCCAAAGGTATGAAAGGAAACGACTAAATCTCTCACTTCTAATATATGACTCACGAAATATCCTACTTTCTCCCGTTTATTTTCGTAGCTTAGGATCTAATGCATCTCGAAGTCCATCACCAAACACATTAAATGCAAACATTGTTAAAGAAATCAAAATGGCAGGAAAAAACAACTGATAAAAGTTCCCTACTAAAATACTATCTAATGCATCATTAGCCATTGTTCCCCAGCTTGCCTGTGGCGCTGGAATCCCCAATCCCAGAAAGCTCAACGTAGCTTCTGCGAATATAGCCGTAGGCACTGTTAGCGTTACGTTTACTAATATAGGTCCCATTGTATTGGGTATCATGTGCTTTTGTAACACCCAGCCTGTTTTAGCACCAAGTGCTTCTGAAGCCTGAACAAATTCTTGTTCCTTCATTTGAAGCACCTGCCCTCTAACCAGTCTAGCCATCGGAATCCAACCAGTAAGGGTCATAGCCAAAATAATCGTCCATAAACCTTGCTCCATTATAACCATCAGGAGAATAACCATTAGTAAATAAGGTATCGCATATAAAATTTCGGCAATTCGCATCATGACATTGTCTGTTCGCCCACTTGCCATACCGGAAATACCACCATAAAGGATACCAACTAAAAAATCGATAAGAGCTGCCATCATTCCGATAAATAAGGAAATACGCGCTCCATACCACACCCTGGTAAAGATATCTCTTCCTAGTTGATCTGTCCCAAACCAATGTTCTGCGTTAGGCTTAAGATTTTTTTCCATGAAGTTTTGTTCATAGTATGAATAGCCATTTATATAAGGACCTATAATGGCAAGTACAGAAAGCGAGATAATTAGGATTAAGCCGAACATAGCAAGTTTATTTTCCTTAATACGACGCCACACATCCGACCAATACGAAACAGTTGGTCGATTGATTTTTTCTGCATGTTGGAAGTTATCATGAACCTTCTGAAACATTTCCTTTGTCAATTGTTCATTGTTCTTCATCATTTACTCTCCCCCGTTATCTTAATTCTTGGATCGATAAATGTATAAGCAATGTCTACAATAAACACAAGGAAGATTAAAATAGCTGCATAGAAGATTGTCGAACCTAAAATAACAGGATAATCACGGTTAAAAATCCCTTTCACGAACATCTCACCCATACCGGGAATGCCAAAGATTTGTTCAATAATAAAGCTGCCTGTTACGAGGTTTGCAGTTATGATTCCTAATACTGTCACAACTGGAAGAATCGCATTCCTAATCGCATGTTTAAAAATAATCATGTGCTTTGCGATCCCTTTTGCACGAGCTGTATTAATATAATCCTGACCTAACACCTCTAGCATACTTGAGCGCATCAGACGCGCGATATACGCCATCGGCATCATGGCAAGAGATATAGATGGTAATACTGTATGCGACCATGATTGCCATGTTGCCACAGGTAGGAGCCCCCACTCAACTGCAACGAAATTAATTAAGAACGTAGCTAAAATAAAGCTAGGTACTGAGATTCCAATAATCGATAACACCATGGATACGTAATCAGGCCACCTGTTTCGATTTAAAGAAGCAATGACTCCAAAAATGAGTCCAAATGTAATGGCAATCACTAGTGCTTGCATACCAAGATGCAAAGAAACTGGGAAACCGTTAACAATATAATCATTTACCGTGATTGTTTTCGACTTTAACGAAGGCCCAAAGTCAAATTGCGCTAACTGTTTTAAATACAATCCATATTGAACAACCAGTGGTTTATCCAAATTATAATAATGCTGCAGGTTATTATAGACAGCTTCTGGCATTGTTCCTTCTTTCGCAAATGGGTTCCCTGGAATACTGTGCATTAATAAGAAGGTAATTGTAATTACTGCCCATAGTGTTACAATGGCCCATCCCAACCGCTTCAATGTATAACGAAACATACCCTTCACCCCAATACAAGTAAATAAAACAGCAAGTCCATCACTAGATATAGGATAAGTCCTGCCACCTCGAAAGGCAGCAGGACAGTCAAACCAAAATCTTACTTAAAATAGAATCATCTTATTCTTTCTCAATATCAGCATAATGGAATTGTGTATATTTGTTGATTGGTGTGTAGATACCTTTCACATAAGGTTTAACAGTAAATGGTTTGGTGTAGAAATAAATTGGCATAACAGGCATTTCATCCATGAGAATTTGTTCCGCTTGATGCATTGCTTCCATACGTTCTGCAGCATCCATGGTTGTTTTGGCTTTATCTATTAAACTATCGTAATCTGTATTACTCCAACTTGCATCATTATAAGGACCATCTGTAACCCACAGATCCATGAATGTCATCGGGTCAACATAATCCCCAATCCAACCTGCACGTGAAACCATGAAATCTCCAGCTTTCTCACGATCTAGTTTAACTTGGAATTCTACATTTTCTAGCTTTGTTGAAACATCAAGATTTTTACGCCACATTTCTTGAATTGCTGAAGCAATCGCCTGGTGACCTTCCGAAGTATTATATAGAATCACGAATTCATCCATGGAATCCATACCTTCTTCTTTTAGGCCTTCAGCAAGTAGTTCCTTTGCTTTTTCTATATCCGACTCGAATAAAGCACCACCATTTTGACGAAAGTCACCATCAACATCATTAATGCCTTCAGGTACAACACCATATGCTGGCTGTTGACCACCTTGTGCCACGAACTCTACTAAATCTTCACGGTTGATTGCCATAGAAAGTGCTTTACGGACCTTTGCATTATTAAATGGTTTTTTCTCTGTATTGAAGTTGTAGTAATAAATAGCTAGGTCTGGAGCAATATTAAATTCTGGATCATCATTCTCACTCATTTGACCAACCACATCCTGTGGTAGTGGATAAAGGAAATCTAACTCACCGTTACGGTACATTTGCCATGTTGTAGATGCTTCCTCAATCATTAAGAAGTTAATGCCATCAAGATTGATACGATCTTTATCGTAGTAGTTTTCATTCTTCTTCAGTGTAATGCTTTCCTTATGATTCCACTCTTCCAGTGTGAACGCGCCATTTGATACATACCCATCAGCTTCTTGGTACCATTCTGGATTTCCTTCCTGTACATTCTTGTTAACTGGGAAGTATGTGTAGAATGAAGTTAAATCTAAGAAGTAAGGTGTTGGTTGAGCTAACGTTACTTTTAATGTCTTTTCGTCTACAACCTCAATTCCTACTCCATCACGAAGCTTCGTAAGGTCTTCATCGCTTACTGCTTCAATATCAGCAGAGTTATATTCTGTTGCACCTTTCACATAATACAATTGATACGCATAAGATGAACCTACATTTGGATCAAGAGCATGCAACCAAGCATATTTAAAATCTTCTGCTGTCACAGGATCTCCGTTCGACCAATTCACATCCTGCTTCAAGAAGAATGTCCACTCTAGACCATCTTCACTCGTTTCCCATTTTTCAGCCATTCCTGGTTCCACTTCTCCATCCGGACTTTTCTTCGTTAACCCTTCGAACAAGTGATTCAGTGGCCATGAATCGTGCGTACCCTCTGCTAAACCGGGATGTAGCGCCCCCGGTTCTGAAGAGTTATTCAAATGTAGAATTTTTTCTTCCCCGACATCATTAGTACCCTCTGTATCTTCACTATTATCCGTATCTGTAGAAGTATCAGTAGTATCCGTTGAGTCATCTTTTGTTACATCCTCTGAATCTCCACTAAAACAGCCAGCTAGTCCAAACATAAGAACCAACAATAAACTAAAGACCGCTAAAAGCTTCTTACTCATTACGTTCATCCCCCTTTTTCATCTTGAGTGGACTAAATTTTCCTCTCTGCTTCTCAATATATTTACATTGGATATGCTTTATTCCAGAGATTTTTATGAAATTTCCCTACCAAGGTAGATAACTAATGAAAAAAAGCGCAGGAGCCAGTTTAGCCGCCTAGAGGCTATTTCCTATATAAAGAAGAAAGACCGTACTCTTCATGAGAACGGTCTTGATTAATGGAACATTAATTGGTTTAGTAACCTATAGCTAGAAATAGGTTATGAGCGAGATCCACAACATATGAGCGACCTCCCTTTGAATATACAAAAAAGAGCAAAATCACTCCTAATTTTGCTCTCTACCAATTCTACAGTAGCTCATATGAAGGAGGTAGCCATCTCCCAGTTTCGCTTCCATTAATGGCATAGATTTCTCCTGTCTCTTGTAATTTGCGTTCCTTTAAAAAAGTATCAATAAAAGTTGCGACATCTTCAGGGCTTCCTATACTCCAGTAAACTTGTTCTTCTGGACTAGCTTGTTGTTTTACTTTTTCAATAAAAGGGCGTGTCATATCGGTTTCTGCTGCAGGTGCGATAGCATTGACTTGAATAAAGTCTTTTTCTAATTCCTTAGCTAGCGTATGCGTCATTCCAATTAATGCAGCTTTAGCTGCACTATAGTTGATTTGACCTATAGTACCAATAAGTCCGGCTAGCGAGGTAATATTAACAATAAATCCGTGTGTATTAGTGGACCGCATGTCTTGAATAACAGCTTTACTACAAATAAAAGCACCCTTCACATGGACATCAATAACATCAGAGAAATCCTTGTACTCCATACGATAAGATTTCTGATCGCGTATAATACCAGCATTGTTGATAAGACCTGTCACAGCCCCAAAATGAGTTC
Organism: Pontibacillus yanchengensis; assembly: GCF_009856295.1. Classification (NCBI taxonomy): domain Bacteria; kingdom Bacillati; phylum Bacillota; class Bacilli; order Caryophanales; family Bacillaceae; genus Pontibacillus; species Pontibacillus yanchengensis. The sequence goes on from NZ_WMEU01000001.1 coordinate 822,975, forward strand.
GCGCAACATGAACAAGTTGCTCTCCAGCCCTTTCTTCTAGTACACATCCGGTCCAACCAGCAGCTTTCCCACCATTTCCTCGAATGGTGGAAACGAGTTCCTGAACTTCTAGTTCATTTCTACCATTCACTACTACAGCTGCTCCAGATGCTGCTAAAGCAATCGCTGTACTTCTGCCAATACCACGAGTGGATCCTGTAATGATAATCACTTCTTTTGGCATAGCATTCATTTACCTCGCTCCTTTTATTACAATTTGTGTACTAACAAGCGTTTGATCATCTTGGTTTTTCGCCATTAGTTTCATTTTTATATCACTTCCTCGACTTTCCACAACCTCCCCCTTGATTAGCAATGAATCCTCTAGAAAAAGGGGGTGTTTAAAGGAAGCATCAACTGTAGTTAGTTGCACGTGAGAACCATACCACTTCCAAACATAAGAGGTCATCACTCCAAGTGTCCACATCCCATGTACTATAGGGCGATTAAAACCTGTATTCCTTGCTGCTTCTTCATCGTAGTGAATCGGATTATCATCACCAGAAGCTCGAATATAACGAGCGACATGCTTACGAGTTACACGAGCAATCTCACCTACGTGTGTCTGCTTCCCTTCATGCTTCATGTAACTCCCTCCTCCATAGCCATAAGCGTTGTAAAAGCTGTTCCGTGTAACTCTCCTTGAAAATAAATGAGTAACCTATGTTCAAAAAATGTCATTCTTTTATTATGACGACGTTTTTCAACGACATTGGTCAGTTCTACTACACACTCATACGTTCTATTTGCCAAAAGTGATTGATCATAATGGAAACTCTGGTTCGTGTGTACTAACCCGTCCAAAGTGGATAGCCAAGGGATATGTATCGATTTCCAAAACACAATGGGCATTGTAGGAGGAATAGGAATATCCTCATACCCTTCTTCTATAGCTGTGTTTTGACCAATATATATACCATTGTGTATGAATATAGCTTCTGCGTACTCTTTTATCTCTTGCGGAGAAATACAAATCGACTGTACCTTAGTTGTAGAACCTATTAAGCTAGCATCCATCTTTCTATTCCTCCTCTACATTCTCAAGCATGGTAGCTAGTCCCAGACCTCCACCAATACCAAGGGTAGCAAGACCTGTATGAAGATGACGCCGCTTCATCTCGGTAACCAAACGAGTAATGAGAATTGCGCCTGAAGCTCCATATGGATGTCCTAGAGCCAATGCCCCACCAGATAGATTGACCTTATGTAGCGGAATGTGTAACTCTCGTAAAGAGGCTAATGCTTGAGAAGCAAAAGCTTCATTAAATTCTACAACATCTATTGTTTCAACCCCACAATCCTGTTGTTCCAGTAGTTTTCTTACTGCTGGAACTGGACCGATACCGAGATAGTTAGGGTCTACTCCAGCACTTGTAGCATCAATGAATTTCGCAAGAGGAGTTAAACCTAACGATTTACACTTCTCCTCTGACATGATCAGTACAACCGCTGCCCCATCATTTAATGGACAAGCATTTCCTGCCGTCACTGTACCATTTTCTCGAAAGACAGAGGGTAGGCGTGCGAGCTTGCTTAATGAAGTATTCGGACGTGGACATTCATCCATGTCAACTCCATCTACAGGTACAATTTCACTCTTAAATACGTTTTCTTGTTGTGCATTTAATGCTTTTTGATGACTCTGATAGGCGTAGGCATCTTGATCTTCTCTTGAAACGTTATAAGCCGAGGCCACATTCTCTGCCGCTTCACCCATTTCGGGGTCGCCAATCTCTTCAGGAGAAAAACGAGCTCTTCCATAAAAAGTTGGACCATTAGGATCAAATAAAGAGAAGGGCTTTTCTACTTTCCATGGTGCTCTGCTCGTACTTTCCACACCACCAGCTATATACATGTCGCCTGCTCCTGCCTGGACGAGACGCGATGCAAGATTAATTGCCTCAAGACCAGACCCACACTGCCGATCTACTGTTACTCCTGGAACTGAGATTGGAAGTCCTGCTTGTAATGCTGATAGTCTAGCAATATTACCACCAGGACCTACTACATTTCCTAAGACCACATCATGGATCATCACCGGATCTAGATTCGTCTCGCTGATGATGGATTGGACAAGAGGACTTACTAATTGCTCAGGTCTTAAATGCGCCAAAGCCCCTCCCATTTTACCAATTGCTGTTCGTTTAACTGAAACGATGACCGCGTTATTCATCTTTTCACCTCACTGCTAATTGAATCCGTTGTTTCATTTTGTCTCGGGATACTTTCCCACTAGAGGTGTAGTAGAAATGTGAGGATTGTATCCAATTCTTTGGACACTTATAGCTTGGAAGCTCTGTTTTACAATGTGCTTTTAGTTCATCCACATCTAGTTGATCACTTTGAGATGGTATATAAATAGCAACGACTTTTTCCCCCCAATAGACATCCTCAACACCTAATACGATAACATCTTCTACGTGTGGATGGTTCCGAATAACATGCTCTACTTCCTCAGGATAAATATTTAACCCTCCGCTAATGACCATGTTGTGCTTACGTCCAATAAGAATAATATTACCTGAGCCATCCCTATATCCGAGATCTCCCACTGTAGCCCATTCTCCAGCAAAAACTTCATCTGTTCTTTCGGGTTTATTCAAATATCCTGAGAATATCCAGGGACTTTTGACATAAAGTTCTCCTACCTCTTCAGATGGTGCTTCACCCCCATTTTCTGTGCGTATAGATAATTCCACCTGTTGGAACGGCACACCAATACTACCTTCTGAATGTAGTTCATCCCTTACATCTTTCACACTTACAAAGCTTAATTCTGACGCTCCATAGAACTCATATATTTGTACGTTGGGTAACAAATCAATAGCTTTTTGCTTAGATTCTTTCCCCCACATGGCTCCAGAAGAAATTAGAGTTTTCAAACTCGTTAATGTATATTGCTGAGTCATTTTATGCATAGCTTCAAACATGGTTGGAACAACATACAAAACGGTAATTTCTTCACGATCAATGCGGTCTAAAACATCTTCTGCGTCAAAATAATTGCTCACATAAAGCGTTGCCCCGATATGCAAAGCTTGCAAAGAGGCATATAGAAAATGACTGTGTACTAGAGGACCAGGACAAAAAATCTTATCATCTTGTGTTAACCCAAACCGTTTCATTCCCTCAGAAAAGCAATCAGCCCACGAACCATGTGTTCTCATAAATCCTTTTGGAGTACCTGTCGTTCCAGATGTATAACCTATATAAAATAAATCATCTTCTCCAACCTCTTTTTTTTGAGAGAATCGCTTTGGTAGTTGATAGAAACGACTAACAGGTTGATACGAATAAGTTTCTAGTATAGGGTATTTTCCTAAAAACGAATCATTAGATACAACCATATCTGGGTTGCAATCAGCTAACACTTGTTTCATTTGATTACCCTTCCATTTAGAATCTAGCGGAATGGCAATCCCTCCAACACCACTAATGGACAGAAACACTTCTAACCAACTCACACTATGGTTAAGTAAAAACGCTATTTTCTTCCCCTTTATATCAGGAATAAGGGATAGTAAAATTTGCTGCATTTGATCGATATGCAGTTGTAATTCTTTATAAGTTACTTCTTCTTCTGTTGTAGATATTGCAAGTTTACTAGCATGGCTAGATGCGTATTTACTAATACGGTCGCCAATAATAGACATAGTGCAGCCCTCCATCGAAACGCATTTCCCTTAATTATACAGTAATAGATAATCTAAGAAAAAAGGCCTGCCTCAAACGGCAAACCTAGATGCTCTTAAACTGCTCTTGATACATTGTTTGAGCGACTTTTCTCTATAAGAGGGTACACTCTCATCATTTGTCTAGCTATAACAGAAGCAACCACCACTTTCACTAGATCACCAGGAATGTAAATGAGTGCAGACCAAGCTGCTTGTCCCCACGTAGTATCGGTAATAATTGATAGGTAGGTAACCCCCATCGCATAAACAACTATGACTCCTCCGATTAGATTGGCTAAGATAAACAATCCGATATTCATCCGACTCCAAAAGCGTTCCACTAAATAACCAATCACGAACGCTCCGATTGGCCAACTTAATATGTAACCACCTGATACACCAAATAAAACCCCTAAACCTCCCCGTCCACCAGAAAGAAGCGGGGCGCCTACCATTACTAATAAGACGAAAACCAATAAACTTAATCCACCTTTTTTAGCACCTAACAAAGAACCTGCAAGCATGACTCCTAGTGTCTGTGCTGTAATCGGCACAGGTGTAAAAGGAGTTATTAGTGGTGGTAATAACCCTAAAGCACCTACGATTGCAGCAAATAATGAAGCATAAATCATTGTTCTTAATTCCATCTGAATCACCTACTTTGTTCCTTATTTGTAAGTAGAATATAGTAACTCACCATCATTGTCAACCTGATTATACATCGGTTAACAATAGAAGTGTAGAGGTTTTTTGCATTAATTTATTTATGGCAGGAAGTTTTTAGAGGAATTCAGCATCAAACTGATATTGGTTTAAAGTAATATAGAGGTTAATATTTATTCAGTAGCAAAAAATGCTTCACATTTATGTTATAAATGTGAAGCTCGTGCGTTAATTGAATGAAGTAAATAAAATTTGAATATTTTCTATAATACACATACCTTGGACTGAAAGATGGTTATCAAGTATGATAAAGGTATGAACTCACAAACATCATTTATCCAATTTATCCGACATATGAGCGCGCGCCTGTCTGCATCCGACCCAGGTCGAATGAGATTAATGACCGCTATCAAAATCACGTTAAGTGTTATTTTAAGTGTAATTACAACAAATTATTTTTTATTGTTCCTAGATAATAGCAGTACCAACGTAACAATGCCGATTTTTGCAGGGGTTGTGGGGTTAGTCAGTTCCTTTGTTCTCTTTGATGAAACAGAGGCACAAAAGAAGGTTACAATATGGCTCATGGGGTTATCCAGTGCTATATCAATCACCACAGGCAGTTTTTTATTAGATTTTTACCATCTTTCTGATGTAATGATTCTAATTGTTGTCTTTTTAGCTTTTTATCTATCTCGCTTCTCCATTCGTTATTTTTCTATATGTATGATTGCATTCCTTTCCATTTATTTTACTACAATCCTAGATATACAGTTCAATCAAGTCGCTTGGTATTATCTAAGTATTACAATTGGAATTCTATATAGTTACTTCTTTAACTTTATCTTATTGCAATACAAACCAAATCAAGTCCTAAAAAAAAGCATGCATTCCTTTCATATACAAACGAATCTTATTCTTCATTTAGTCAAAGAAATGGTTATATCACCATCGATTACATCACGACAGATTAAAACACTAGATCGTAATTTAACAAAATTAAACGAATATGCACGCAATATATCAGGTCAGTTAGGGACAACGAATCCAGGGAATGTATGGAAAGGAATTCGTGCTAACGAACTCCGTCTCTATGTATATGATGCTGAAATGCTTATGCAAACCCTATCTCCCACTATTCAGCGACTTAGAGAATTACAAGCTTTTCAAGAGACACCTTTCCAGGATGCGTTACTAGATGTACTCGAGTCGATCAGGAATGTAAGAGTTTTACGTGATGATAATGTGTTGGTTCAACTCAACCGAGCAGAAAAAGCGATTCAAGCGTTACGTGCACAAATCAGAAATACAACTAGTGAAGATCAAGAAGAATGGTTGTATTTAGTGAGGCGTATTGAATCGATAGCCAATCATGTTATCGAAGGAGCTTCTGAGCTGCACGAGGAACGTGTAGAACATTTAGAAAAAGACCAAGAAGATATAGTTGAAGAAGATGATTCAAAAACAGAGAACCAAAAAGGACTATACCCAGCTACAAAGAAAGCTATCCAAGCCGTAATCGCCGGTAGTGTTTCTGTTTACCTGGGATACACGCTTACTCCAACGCATCCATATTGGATTCTTCTATCCTCCTTTATTATCTTTATGGGAACTGAATCTGTAGGAAGTACGTTTGTTAAAGCAAATCAGCGCACATTAGGAACAGTGCTTGGGGCTGTAGTTGGCTTTGGAGTAGCTCAGCTTATTTCACATACTACTGTTGAGATAGCGTTTATTTTCTTCAGCATTTTCATGGCATTTTACTTGTTCCCTGTTTCCTATTCGGTCATGATTTTTTGGATTACGATGATCATTGCGATGTTGTATGATTTACTACTTGGGGGAATCACACAAGAAGTCATGGGGGTTCGTGTTGTTGACACATTCATCGGAGCATATATTGGTTTGCTTGCTGCAACTCTCGTATTTCCAACAAAAACACGGGACAAAGTAGCAGAAACCATGACTATGTTTTTAGAAGAACTATCATCTTATATAGAAGCGTATCTAGATCACCTTTTAGGCAAGGAACAACATAATAATTTTGCAGAAAAAAGCTTTGAACTGGACCAACAACTCTACCAACTACGCATCGATTCCATTTCCCTAAGAAATCGACCCGGAAGATTGGCTCGTTCCGGTATTGAACGTTGGTTAACCGTTTTAATTGCCATTAATTATTATGCGAAGCACTTACATTCAACTCGGCACCCTATCCCTGATATGGATGCTATTATTGAAAATACATTAACGCATACCAAACAATATGTAATCGCTAATATTACAAATGTCATCCAGCTTATAAAAGGTCACGGTAACATAACTGTTTGGGAACTAGAAGAGGATCGGAAAATCGTCGAACGATACTCCAACCAGAGATCATCTCTTTCCCAACAACTATTCGTGTATAAACTCTATTACATTTGGCGCATAAACCAGTCTATTGTTACCCTTGCAACAGATATGGGAGCTGCTGTACAACCTGCTCCTAGTTCAATGGAAGAAAATGATAAGTAGGTACGCCTACTTATCATTTTTTAAAACACTTTTGACGCTTACAAAAGTACCTACCTAGGTCGAATCATCCAAAAGTATCTTATGTTAAATCTCCACATAATAAATAACAGTAATGATTAAGCTAATAAGGATAAACATGAGTAACCCAAACACTACAGGGCCCACCTTGAAACGAAAAACACGCACCCCTCCCGTATCTAATCCTGTCCAACCTCTAGTCATGGTATTTATATGATTATTAGCATAGGTCGAACCTTGTTGGAAAAACCATGCTATTCCAAAAATCGAAATACCACCAAGCAGTAAAATCTCAAGCAAATGGACTCCTAGCCATAGAGAGAACAGCCATAAAAGAATCGTCTCTATGATAATGGTAACCCCTGCAATGACGAACGTTCTCATAATAAAACTCCCCCTTTTCTCTACCTACAATTTACGAAAGAGAAGCTATGATGTTTCAAAATTCTAACAATGACCATCAAATCTAGTTAATTCATATGATAGTTCCTTCTTATACTTTCCTTAATGTTTCATAAAAGCCCCATTATCTTGAAGACTTGAGTTCAAGATAATATGGGTAAGTAAGAGAAAGTTTCCGTTGCTTTCGATAGAATAAAGGTGGAATGGGAACAACTCGCGTCCTGTCGGCCCTACACGATGTAGGGTCGTTCGACGTTGTCACACGATGTGACGGTTTTAGTCGAACCTCCCCTTAATCATTCTCCCTTTGGGAAAAGCGCCCTCAGTGATCTCGCCTACCTCTTTCTCCTTCGGGAGTCTCCTTGCTCCTAGGCCACCTTTGCTTTTGTTGGAATGAACGGAAATATAGCCAGGTTAGAGTGGAAGGATATTTGAACCTAATTTCTGAATGATGGTATTCACATACAGCTTGAGCGCACGCGTTACAGGTTGCTCTAAAATCGGTAAAATTACTCAGATCTTCGCGCTCGCTCCTATTCCGGAAAACTCGCTCTGATTTTTCCATTTTCGCTCCAATTTTCAAAGTGTCGCTCTGAATCACTATTTCTCCTCACTAACCCTCTGAGAATGGGGAGACTACCGTGGAAAAACGGATATGTCGAGACAACACAGGGCCGCATTTTGGCCCGAGGACACTCTGTACAGTTGTAGATTATCTCGACTTCAAGTTTTCAAGATTTATGCCTCTTATTCGGAATAACTTCCCTATCAAACTACTAATACAACCAAAAAAAGGACGCTTTACACGTCCTTTCATCTACTCAATATCAACCTTTTTCCCTCTACGTTTAGGAAATCGAACTTTTAATACCCCATTATCATATCGTGCTTTCATTTCTCGTAATACAAGATTTTCAGGCAACCGAATTGTTCTTTCTAGATAGGACTTATTTTCACTCATTGTTTTAGCAGTATCATTTATTACTGATTCCTGTCTATCTACAGTGATGCGTAACGTATCATCCATTAACTCTAAATCAATCTCTTCCTTAGAAACCCCAGGCAACGCCACCTCAATTGTATAGTGGGATTTACCATCTTGTCTTGATACGGGAAGCCCTCCTCCGGCTCCAAATGCATCTGTAAAAAATTGATCCATTGTATCGAGTAATGACCGATTAGGATGAATATCAAAGAGTTGATCAAACATACTTCTACGGCGAATTTCTTTATTTTCTTTTGACGACATGGAACAACGCTCCTTTCAAATTACTGACCTGCAATCAATATATGTATTTCGCCTAACTAATGTCTGGACACTTATCACGGTTTTTACTTTTATTTTGAGAAATATGAGAAAAAGTCCATCATGACAGGGGTTTAATAAGAATAGTTGTCCTCCACCCCCCTCACTTTTGTTCTTTTGAGAGATACATAAGTACTTTTCAAGCAAACAAAATAAATTTTTTTATAATTTTTTTCGACCATATGGTTTGTTATAAGGACAACGATGTAAGCGGTTTCTTTTGTTCTGATTAGTCTAAACTATCTGAAAAATTAGAATATACCTGTTGACCACAGCTCAAAACGGGCTTATGATTGTCATCAATCACAACAAACCGATAGCTATTCATTACCTATCGAAATGCACTGCTTCCTGTTTTTTATCAGGGGGTTGACAAAAGCCCTAAGCGTACAACTACAAACTAAAGTTGAAACCGCAGGGGCTATCTTAAAACTTGAATGCTTTAACACATCTCATAACGAAAACTTTAAAGGAAAGGAGTGTTAGTATGAGCAGTCAATGGATTTTCCTAAACGGCCAATTCGTCAACAAGGAAGAAGCCGTAGTATCTGTTTACGATCATGGATTTTTATATGGAGACGGGGTGTTCGAAGGAATTCGTGCCTATAGCGGAAACGTCTTTCGTTTAGAAGAACATTTAAAACGCCTATATGAATCCGCACAATCGATCTTGCTTGATGTTCCATACACGAAGGAGGAATTAAAGCAGATTATTGTCAATACAATCAGACACAATGAACTTGACAATGCATATATCCGCGTCGTTGTATCTCGAGGCGCTGGAAACCTTGGCCTAGATCCATCAAGCTGTTCAGCACCACGAGTTGTGGTGATCGCCGAAGCACTCGCTCTTTTTCCTAAGGAACTATATGAACGAGGATTACGATTAGGATCCGTTTCTACCAGACGCAATCGACCAGACGTCTTAAGTCCTCAAGTTAAGTCTCTTAACTATTTAAATAATATTTTGGTTAAATTAGAGGCCAACCAAGCTGGCGTAGACGAAGCGTTAATGCTTAACGATCAAGGATATGTAACGGAAGGATCAGCAGATAATATCTTTATTGTTAAGAACGGCACGATTTATACCCCTCCTGTTTATCTAGGAGCTCTTGAAGGTGTTACCAGAAACGCCATTATTGATTTAGCAAAAGAACATGGCTATGACTTGAAAGAAGAACCATTTACTCGCCATGACGTATATGTAGCTGATGAAGTATTCCTTACAGGGACGGCAGCTGAAGTCATTGCTGTTGTAGAAGTTGACCAACGTAAAATCGGTGAAGGAAAACCAGGCGAGATGACAAATGAACTTCTTGCCCTATTCAGAGAACTTGTAACAAGAGACGGGGTACAATGTTACCCCGATAGGCAGCAAGACGCTGTGGTTAGCTAAGATAATCGTTAATCAATTTACTTTAATAAAAGTATAGTCGTAAAACACGACGACGGGAATAAAGGTTTAAGATGCTGTATTCACAGAGAGCCGGGGTTGCTGGAAGCCCGGAAATACACCTTAATCCGACATCATCCCTGAGTGCTGGGCTGAACGATTCGTTTAGTAGGCTCAGCCAGGTGTTGACCATGCACCTGTTATCAAAAGAGACCCCCCTTATCTCTTTTTCATCTTGCGGGCAGTCTCATAAGGTAGTGTTCGAGAGGATACTATAAATTAGGGTGGTACCGCGAAAGCCAAGATCTTTCGCCCCTACACATCCGCCATGAAGGCGGTCGTATTTGGGGTGAACTAGATCTTGGCTGTTTTTTTTGATTGCAGAAGCGAGCTTAGTCGCACATTTCTCTCACTATACACTGGGAGCAATAGCTGGATGTAGCAAGGTGAAAATAAAAATAAATGAGGAATATTGCTAAACAACCTAACCCAATGGGAACGTTCCCACCAAAGAGGAACGATTAATAAAAAAACTATTCATTGAAATGGAGGGATTACAGGTGAAGGTAGAAGCAAAAATGGCCATGAACACAGATTCTAACTCTAAGCCAAATACAGGTGCTGATCTACTCGTCAAAGCTTTGATTCAGGAAAAAGTTGATACACTATTCGGTTATCCCGGAGGTGCTGTTTTACCGATTTATGACGCGATTTACAGAGCTGGGGATGGATTTGAACACATTTTAACTCGCCATGAACAAGGCGCTATTCATGCAGCTGAAGGTTACGCTCGTGTTTCAGGTAAGCCAGGTGTTGTAATTGCTACATCAGGTCCTGGAGCTACAAACCTTATTACAGGGATCGCAGACGCTATGATGGACTCATTACCTTTAGTTATTTTTACAGGTCAGGTGGCTTCAAATGTCATTGGCACTGATGCCTTTCAGGAAGCTGACGTAATGGGAATTACAACCCCAATTACAAAACACAATTATCAAGTTCAATCCATCAGCGACCTGCCTCGCATTGTTAGAGAAGCTTTCCATATCGCTTCTACTGGCAGACCTGGTCCTGTAGTGGTTGATATCCCGAAGAATATTTCATCTGGTCCAGCCGAAGAAGAATATGAATCAACATTCTATCTTCCTGGCTATCAACCAAACCTTAAGCCAAACCCTCTTCAAATTAAGAAACTAGAGGATGCACTGGCGAAAGCGAAAAAACCTGTATTGCTAACAGGAGCTGGAATTATCCACGGCAATGCTTCAGAAGAACTAAAAGCATTCGCTCACCATCATGCAATCCCAGTTACCAATACGCTACTAGGACTGGGAGGCTATCCTGGAAACGATGAACTTTTCCTGGGTATGGCAGGCATGCACGGAACATACGCCGCCAACATGGCGCTGTATGAATGTGACTTACTCATTAATATCGGCTCTAGATTCGATGACCGATTAACCGGAAAACTGGAACATTTCGCACCCAATGCAACGGTTGCTCACGTAGACATCGACCCAGCTGAAATTGGTAAGAACATCACAACGCACATTCCAATCGTTGCTGACTCCAAAGAAGCATTGAAAGTTCTTCAAAAGCATGATGTGGAATCAACGAATCATGGAGACTGGCTACGCCATCTTCAAGAATATAAAGAAGAATATCCACTTTGGTACAACAATCCTGAGGAAAAAATGGTACCACAGTGGTTAATGGAAAAAGTTCATGAAGCAACTAATGGTGATGCCGTTGTAACCACTGATGTCGGGCAGCATCAAATGTGGGCAGCTCAGTACTATACCTTTAATGAACCTAATCGTTGGGTAACATCAGGAGGACTTGGAACGATGGGCTTTGGTTTCCCTGCAGCCATCGGTGCTTATCTTGCCAATCCAGAGAAGGCTTCTGTTGCAGTAGTTGGAGATGGTGGGTTCCAGATGACGATGCAAGAGCTGTCCATCCTACAGGAAAAGCGATATCCAGTAAAAGTGGTTATTGTAAACAACGAAGCACTTGGAATGGTTCGACAATGGCAAGAAAAATTCTATGAAGAGCGCTATTCGGAATCACTTCTTCACACTCAACCGGATTTCGTAAAACTAAGTGAAAGTTACAATGTTAATGCACTAAAAATCGAAAGCCAGCAACATCTTGAAGAAGTGTTACCTGAACTAATGCAAAACGATGAACCAGTCGTATTGGATTGCCGCGTCCTTCAACAAGAAAACGTCTATCCTATGATCGCTCCAGGAAAAGGTTTACATGAAATGATTGGAGTGAAACCAACATGAAACGAATCATAACCGCTACCGTTCAAAACCGCAGTGGTGTATTAAACCGAATTACAGGCCTACTCCAAAAAAGGCAATTTAACATTGAAAGTATATCGGTTGGGCGCACAGAAACAGAAGGCATTTCGAAAATGACGTTTGTCGTAGATGTAGAGGATTTCCAGAAACTCGAGCAACTTACAAAACAATTAAACAAACAAGTTGATGTTTTGAAAGTTTCAGATATTACAGAGAAAGCAATTGTAGCTAGAGAGCTTGCCCTCATTAAAATTGGGAGTAATGCTCAACAGCGAAGCGAAATTCAAGGCATCATTGAACCGTTTCGTGCGGATGTCATTGACGTTAGTAAGGAAAGCCTTACCGTTCAAGCCACAGGCAAATCCGAGAAAATCGAAGCACTCATTGAATTGCTTCGCCCATATGGCATTAAAGAATTAGCTCGTACAGGATTAACCGCATTTCAGCGGGGACAGCAGCCTCAAGTTGCTGACCTCACCTCCTCCTATTCATTATTACAATAGGATGGATGAAAGCACGAACTAGCAAGATTAATATAAACAATACTCATTAAAAATTCGAAAGGATGATCAAACATGGCAGAGGTACTTTATCACAACGATATTCAAGACGAGGTATTAAAAGCGAAAAAGGTTGCAGTAGTAGGATATGGCTCCCAAGGTCATGCTCACGCGCAGAACCTTAAAGAAAGTGGCTATAACGTAGTAGTTGGACTTCGCCCAGGAAAATCATGGACGAAAGCAGAAAACGACGGCCAAGAAGTTAAACGCGTAGCTGACGCAGTAGCAGAAGCAGACGTGGTTATGGTGCTTCTACCAGATGAGCATCAACCTTCTGTATTTGAACATGACATTAAACCAAATCTACAGGCCGGAAATGCATTGGCATTTGCACATGGTTTCAACGTTCACTTCAATCAAGTTGTCCCACCAGCTGATGTGGATGTATTCCTAGTAGCTCCAAAAGGACCAGGACATCTAGTGCGACGCACATTCGAAGAAGGTGCTGGAGTCCCTTCCCTATATGGTGTTTTCCAGGATTACACTGGTCAGGCAAGTGAGGTAGCGAAAGCTTATGCTAAAGGAATTGGGTCTGGTCGAGCAGGCGTACTAGAAACTTCCTTCCAAGAAGAGACTGAAACAGATCTATTCGGTGAGCAAGCTGTACTATGTGGCGGACTTTCAAGCCTTGTAAAAGCAGGTTTTGAAACACTTACAGAAGCTGGTTATCAACCAGAGGTTGCTTACTTCGAATGTATGCACGAGTTGAAGCTAATTGTTGACCTTATGTATGAAGGCGGACTAGAGAACATGCGTTATTCTGTATCCGATACAGCTCAGTGGGGCGATTTCGTATCCGGCAAACGCATCGTTGATGAAGGCACGAAAGAACGCATGAAAGGCGTACTGAACGACATCCAAACAGGTGCTTTCGCAAAAGGTTGGATCCTTGAAAACCAGGCAAATCGTCCAGAATTTAACGCTATCAACGTTCGTGAGAACCAACATCAAATCGAGCAAGTAGGTCGTGAACTACGAGAATTGATGCCTTTCGTTAAGGAATCTGAAAAAGTCAAATCTGAAAAGGAAGTGGTCAATAATGGCTCACGTTAAGGTCTTTGACACAACTCTACGAGATGGCGAACAGTCCCCTGGCGTTAACCTGAATCAATTAGAAAAACTTGAAATTGCTAAGCAACTGGAACGTTTTGGTGTAGATATTATGGAAGCGGGTTTTCCCGCTTCTTCCCAAAGTGAATTTCACTCTGTTCAGACAATCGCTCGTACGATTGAAAATTCTTCCGTAACTGGTCTTGCCAGGGCGAAGAAATCAGATATTGATACAGCGTGGGAAGCGTTAAAAGATGCTGCAGAGCCGCGCTTGCACATTTTCCTAGCAACCTCCCCTATTCATATGACACACAAACTACAGAAATCACCTGATGAAGTAATTGATATTGCAGTAGATATGGTGTCTTACGCAAGAGAGAAGTTCCCTCAAGTGGAATGGTCAGCAGAAGATGCATGTCGCTCTGATCGGGAGTTTTTAGTAAGAATCATTGAAAAAGTAATTGATGCAGGAGCTACTGTCATTAACGTACCTGACACAGTTGGTTACAGTACCCCTGCAGAATACGGTGATCTTTTCCGTTACCTTCGTGAAAATGTGCCAAATATTGATCAAGTATCCCTATCTGCCCATTGCCATGATGACCTTGGTATGGCTGTAGCAAACTCCTTAGCAGCCATCGAAAATGGCGCTACTCAAGTGGAAGGTACCATCAATGGCATTGGGGAGCGCGCAGGAAATGCTAGTCTTGAAGAAATCGCAGTCGCTCTAACCATTCGAAATAATTATTATAACTATCAAACAAACCTAGTTCTTAGTGAAATTAAACGAACTAGTGACTTGGTTAGTAAATTTACTGGCATGGAAGTACCAGGAAACAAAGCTGTTGTAGGTCGCAATGCCTTCGCTCACGAATCTGGTATTCACCAAGATGGCATGCTGAAGAACGCTTCTACCTATGAAATTATCACTCCAGAAATGGTTGGCATCCATAAGAGTAACATGGTACTAGGCAAGCATTCTGGTAAGCACGCATTCGTAGAAAAAGTAGAAGGTCTAGGTTATTCCCTTTCTGAAGAAAATCTAATGGATGCTTTTAAATCCTTCAAAAGCTTAACGGATCGTAAAAAAGAAGTAACAGATGAAGATCTTTTCACGATTCTTACCAACGTTCAAACCGATACGCAAGATGCTCCTAAGTATAAATTGGATGCATTCCAAGTGCAGTATGGTTCTTCTAACATTCCTACTGCTACAGTCGTTCTAACGACACCAGATGGCTCTAAAGAAGAAACAGCAGGCACTGGACGTGGAAGTGTGGAAGCCATTTACAACACACTAGATTCGTTGATTCATGAAGAGGTTCACCTAGAAGACTATCGTTTAAGCTCAATTGGCGAAGGGCGTGATGCTTTAGCCGAAGTCCATGTACGCCTTACAGTAAATGACGTACCAATTAACGGTCGTGGCGCTGCCCAGGACGTATTAGAAGCTTCTGCGCACGCGTTTCTAAACGCTGTCAATCGCGTACTGCTTAACCCTAATTCACAACAAAAACAAACAGCAAATTTATAAAAGGAGGATGTTTTTAATGGAAAAACAAATCGTCTTGCTTCCAGGGGATGGCATCGGTAGTGAAGTCATCCAATCTGCTAGGCAAGTGTTAGACGCCATTACGGAACGTTTCAACCATACGTTCACGTACCACACACATGATATCGGTGGAGTTGCCATTGATCAACAAGGCACTCCCCTCCCCCAAGATACCGTTCGAGCTTGCGAGCAAGCCGATGCAGTCCTCCTTGGAGCTGTTGGAGGTCCTAAGTGGGATAACAATCCTTCCCACCTTCGACCTGAGAAAGGATTACTTGGTATTCGTAAATCTTTAGGGCTTTTTGCAAATCTACGTCCTATTAAAGGTTTCCCACAACTTCTACACTCCTCCCCTCTCAAGCATGAGGTAGTAGATGGAAGTGACTTGTTGATTGTCCGTGAACTAACAGGTGGTCTTTATTTTGGAAAGCCGAGCGAACGAAGCCACGATGGGAATTCTGTAGTCGACACACTAGCTTATGAACGCCATGAAATTGAACGAATTGTCGATAATGCCTTCAAAAGTGCTCAGCTTCGTCGAAAGCATCTAACTTCAGTAGATAAAGCAAACGTACTTGAATCTAGTAAACTTTGGCGTGAAGTTGTCGAAGAGAAAAAGGCTGACTATCCTGATGTCACTGTAGAACATCAATTGGTCGATGCAGCTGCTATGAAACTCATTACAGCTCCTACTGATTTTGATGTCATCGTAACGGAAAATATGTTTGGAGATATCTTAAGTGATGAAGCATCTGTCTTAACAGGATCACTAGGTATGCTTCCTTCTGCAAGTTTACGAGATGACGGTGTTGGATTATATGAACCTGTACATGGTTCAGCGCCAGATATTGCAGGAAAAGGCGTAGCCAATCCTTTAGCTATGATTCTTTCAACCGCTATGATGCTTCGCCATTCCTTCCATCTTGAAAAAGAAGCGAACATCGTTGAAGAAGCTGTACAACAAGTACTTCAAGATGGTTATCACACAGGAGATTTAGATGTTAAGAATGGCCAGCTTGTAGGTACGAAAGAAATGACACGACGCGTACTTGAACATGTAACATCTCAAGACGCAACAAATAGTATCATGACATGCTACGCATAGAAAGCCTAAGCAAGAAGGAGTGGAATCAATGACACAGCCCAAAACAATCATCGATAAAATCTGGAATAAACACTTGGTTCATCAAGAAGAAGGTAAACCGGACCTTCTATACGTTGACCTTCATCTAGTACACGAAGTAACCTCCCCTCAAGCATTTGAGGGGCTTCGCCTAAATAACCGTAAAGTCCGTCGCCCAGAATTGACGTACGCAACAATGGACCACAACGTGCCAACGATTCACCGTAATGTCATTAAAGATGAAGTGTCAAAAAAACAAATGGAAACACTTAAGCAAAACTGTAATGAGTTTGGTGTAGAACTTGCAGATATCGATCACCCTGATCAAGGTATCGTTCACGTAATCGGACCAGAACTTGGTTTAACCCACCCGGGGAAAACAATTGTTTGTGGTGATAGCCACACATCAACACACGGAGCGTTTGGTGCTATTGCATTTGGTATCGGAACTAGTGAAGTTGAGCATGTTCTTGCTACCCAAACGCTATGGCAAGCTAGCCCTAAAACATTGAACGTAAAAGTCAACGGGGAACTTGGCAAAGGCGTCACTGCAAAAGACTTAATCCTAGCCATCATCGCAAAATACGGTGTCCGTTTTGGAACAGGCTACATTATTGAGTACACTGGCCAAGCCATCCGATCTCTATCGATGGAAGAGCGCATGACTGTATGCAATATGTCTATCGAAGCAGGTGCTCGTGCTGGATTAATCAGCCCTGACGAAACGACTTTTGAGTATATCCGTGGAAAACGCCATGCTCCAAAAGGAGAGGACTTCGAGAAAGCAGTCGAAGAGTGGAGAGCTCTTGCAACAGATGAAGGAGCTGAATATGATGCGACAGTTGAAATTGATGCTGACGAAGTGGAACCTCAAGTAACATGGGGTACGAATCCTGGCATGTGTGTTCCAGTTAGTGCGACAGTTCCAACTCCTGAAAGCGGAGAAACTGTGAATGAAAAGGCTGAAATTCAACGTGCACTAGAATATATGGATCTTGAAGCTGGTCAACCTATGTCCTCCATTCAGCTAGAGCATGTCTTTATTGGATCTTGCACGAACTCTCGTCTAAGTGACTTGAGAAAAGCCGCTGATATTGTTCGTGGTAAGCAGGTTCATCCTTCTATCAACGCTCTAGTTGTACCTGGTTCTAAATCAGTCAAAGAGGCTGCAGAAGCAGAAGGATTGGATACAGTCTTCAAATCAGCTGGATTCCAGTGGCGCGATGCAGGTTGCAGCATGTGTCTAGCGATGAACGACGACATCATTCCACCAGGAGAACGTTGTGCATCAACATCCAACCGTAACTTCGAAGGCCGCCAAGGTACAGACGCAAGAACTCATCTTGTTAGTCCTGAAATGGCTGCAATTGCTGCGATTGAAGGTCGTTTTGTAGACGTAAGACAATACACCGAGCAGCCGGTTTAACTTTTAACTATAGGAGGGATATCATGGAACCAATCCAACAACACACAGGCAAGGTTTATCCGTTAAACCGCGCCAACGTAGATACAGACCAAATTATTCCTAAACAATTTCTGAAGCGAATTGAACGCCAAGGCTTCGGCCAATTCCTTTTCTATAATTGGCGGTATTACGAAGATGGTACAGCTAAAGAGGATTTCTCCTTAAACGAGGAAAAATATCAAGACGCTACCATCTTAGTTGCTGGTGAAAACTTTGGGTGCGGCTCTTCTCGTGAGCACGCCCCTTGGGCATTAGAAGACTTTGGTTTCAGAGTTATTATCGCACCAAGTTTTGCTGACATTTTTTATAATAACTGTGTGAAAAATGGTATCTTACCTGTTACACTATCAGAAGAGCAAACTCAGGAATTAATGAACCGTGCAGAAGCTGAAGATTATCCGCTAACGGTAAATCTTGAGGATCAAACTGTTTCAGATGAGTATGATTTTCATGCACAGTTTGACATTGATAACTACTCTAAAGAAATGCTTATTAACGGCTGGGATGAAATTGCCGTTACACTAACTAAGCAGGATAAAATTGATGAGTACGAAGAACAAATGCGCTAGCGCCTTGCTCACCCCGAGGGGGAGGCGCTAGAGCTAGACATTTAAACAAACATTAGGAGTGTGAAGACATTGGGAATTGCTTAACAGGAAAGAAAGTCACGGAGGCGATGAATCATCTTAAAGATATCGTTCATCGTACCCCTTTACAAACATCAACATCCATTAACGAAATGACTGGGAAAAACATTTTCTTTAAGATGGAAAACCAACAAAAAACCGGCGCTTTTAAAGTAAGAGGTGCCAGCTACAAGATCTCACAATTAACGCAGCAAGAAGCGAATCGAGGGGTTATTGCCGCATCCGCAGGGAATCATGCGCAGGGCGTTGCACTAGCCGCTTCCAAACGAGGCATCGAAGCAAAAATATATATGCCTGAACATACACCAGAGGCGAAGATTCGGGCTACGAAAGCATATGGAGCCACTATCATGTTAACCGGTGAATCCTTTCAAGAAGCCTATCAGGCCGCACTAGAGGATCAAGAGCAGAACAACAGTGTCTTCGTGCATCCATTTGATGACGTTGACGTGATGGCCGGCCAAGGAACCATTGCCGTAGAAATGCTCGAACAAAATCCAGACTTAGATACACTTCTTGTTCCCATTGGTGGAGGTGGTCTGATTAGTGGAGTGGCTGTCGCCGCCAAGTCGATAAAACCCGATATTAACGTCATCGGTGTTCAAGCCAAAGAAGCGAGTGCAACATACAATCGTTTTTACAAAAAGGGAGCGTCTTCTCTAACCCAAGTCAAAACAATTGCGGACGGCATCGCCGTGAAACAACCAGGTATGGCGACATTCCCAATCATCAACCAATATGTAGATGAAATTGTCACCGTCACTGAGCCAGATATTGCATCCGCAATGCTTTATATGCTCGAACGTAACAAAAGCCTCGTAGAAGGTGCTGGAGCATCAGCATTCGCAGGCCTACTAGCACACGGGAAACACCTAAACGCACAAAATGTAGGAATCGTAGTCAGTGGCGGGAATATGGATGTCTCCAAAATGCCAACCATCCAACACCTGGCAAGCAACCACAAAGTCAGACATTTAGCTTGAGAGTAAGATTAACTGAAAAGCGCAAGCGCCTGTATAGCGATGTACAAACTGCTGCCCACAGGACGTGGGTTGGTTCGATGTTTGCTGCGTGATGCAGCGGTCTTAATCGAACTTCTCTCCGTGTGAGATAAAGGATACACGAGGAGCTACAGTAATTCGATGTTGACTTATCGTAAGTAGGAAGCAGGAACTTGGCTAGTAGCTGGGCGCTTGAGCCTTAGACATGTAAGAGCCAGAACATATATATTCTTTTTTAAAAAGGAGCCTAATTAGGCTCCTTTTTTATTAATGCATACATTTCATATTACTAACTCCTACTGCTCTTCTTCTAAATCTTCCTCTAGCCCTTTCCGATATGCGTCCATCAATGCTTCTGCTTCCTCATCACTAACCGTGCAAAGCGTAGCCTCATCATTTTCATGCTCTATCCGATTCATTTTTGTTTCCCCTTCATGCGTGTATAACACATACTGATTGCCATTCATCTCAACAAGTGCATCGACTTTATATTGTTGCTCCTCGCCTTGTTCATCCTTGAAAACGATATACTCTGGTGTTTCGCTTGTATTCTGAGTCATATGATCACCTCTTTTTTAACATGTAGTATGTGAGGAGGTGAAGGAAAACATGTAATATAAAAAATACTCGTTTGCATATTACAAAACCAAGTTCGCTACAAATGCGATTACTGTCATCAGTAGAATACCACCCGTAAGAAAATAACCTATTATTCGAATTGGCAACGGAAGACGTCCACTTTTAGTGAATGAAAGTCCTTCAATCTTTTTTTGATGATCTGTAACATCATTAAAATTGTTGTCATTATTGTTCATCACCATATTCACCTGCCTTTACCATGTTTTTCTCTAAATTGTCTGAATAGAATTCTAGAGCTGTTTTATACTTGGTAATCCAAGGATCTGAAGAAGAGGTGGATAGAAGGTTCAACAACATAGTTAATGCATTTTCATC
This sequence comes from Pontibacillus yanchengensis, assembly GCF_009856295.1. Lineage (NCBI taxonomy): Bacteria > Bacillati > Bacillota > Bacilli > Caryophanales > Bacillaceae > Pontibacillus > Pontibacillus yanchengensis. The sequence goes on from NZ_WMEU01000001.1 coordinate 843,648, forward strand.
TTCATTAAGGTTATGTAACGTAAGTGCTAAGAACGCTTTGATAGCACTATTATCCGGGAACTCCTCAACACCTTTTTCTAGTGTTGTTTTAGCATGTGAATAGTCACCAATGCATCGAAAACTACTCCCTAATTGCACGTATGTTTTCTCACGAAGTTCCCCATCTATATCATTTGATAAAGCATTTTCATAATAAGGGATCGCCTCTCGTTCCATACCAAGCGCGTCATGGGAGACGGCACAATAAAAATTGGTCTCAGCATGATCAGGTGAGGTTTCTACCAATTTCACGAGATAGTTTGTGCTTGTTCGAATTGATGGTCTTGTAGTAGCTGTATTGCTTGATCTAACATTGTTTCTTCGCCCTTTTTTTAAATTGTAAGCATGGCTCCGCGTTCATCAAATGTTGAGTCAGGGTTATATGCTATTTCCCAGACGTTATATTCAGGATCTGCAAAGCAAGCAGAACGAAAGTGCCCTTCATTACTAGGTTCTTTTAAAATTTTTCCTCCTGCTTCACGAACCACACCTATTGTATCGTCCACTTGTTCTGGAGTATCCACATTAATGGCAAAACTAACACCTTTAAATGAACTAGTATTTTTTTGGGCTTCTAAACCAGTATCATTTGCCAATGATTTTAGAGGATATAGGGATAACATCACTCCTGCAGTTTTAAAAACTGCATAATCCTGATACCCATGCCCTGTTTCTTTCCAACCTAAATATGCATTAAAGTCTCGAAGAACAGGGAGATTCTTGCAACCTAGTGTGATTAAACTTATCCGTTGCGGCACCATTAGGAACCCTCCAATACATGTTTTCTCCTCTGTTCACACTTCGAGACTTACCATAAAAATCCTTTAAATGACTAGCGCAGTTTCCTCCACAATACAAAAGAAAGTAGTACCACAATCATTACACTAGCCCCATAGATTAGTCCGTTATTAGCATTATCATCTAGATTCACATCTTCAGTAGGAGGCTCTCCTTCACCAAGTGTTTCTAAATCCTGTTGAGCTTCCTCAATAGCAGCTGTTCTATTACAAATTGTCGTACTCAATTCGTCTACTCCTCCATACATGGAAGATTCATTAGCGTAAATGAGATAGTTTCCACCAAGTTCAAATGGAAACCCACAATCAGCACTATTAAGCCCCGTAGAAATAACAATTTGAGATTTAGTAACACCCTTCCATGTATTCGAAACCTCGAATGTCACTTTTCTCGAACGGTTTTTCTTTTCAATATGGGTGACCTCTCCTGTGAAAGCCGCCGCGGATTTCTCTACCTCCTCTTCAACTGACGGAGGCATCACACAAGAACATGCCTGAACGGGTGTGGGGATAAACGAGAAGAAAATGGAACTCAATAGCACAAACATCATCATAACGATACTGAACTTTTTCATGAACCACCCTCCCTAAAAGATTTGGAACACTGGTTACTATTAATGACGATGAAACAGCTCGATTGGTTACAGTTTTTCGGTATTGCATGGTTCATTATGTTTAGTGATCTTGCTTTTGGTAACTTTAGATTGAGATATGCTCGCTTCTCTTCCTCTTATCCGCTCCTTTCATACCAGCATCTCTCCCTAAAAAAATAAACCCAGGCTCACTACCTGGGTCTAATCCTTTCCATTCACTTTTTCCGATGGATCTGACTCATTTCCATCTTCATCTACACTTGTTACATAATAAGAGTATTTCGATGCATTAGGCTCAGAGTAGGTTTTTCGTTCATGTGAATCTATGCTAGCAACTTTGTTATACGTTTCACCATCTTTACTCTCATACACCCGGTAACCAATTACTTCTTCCTTTCGTACAGCGTGCCATGTGACAAATGTACCGTTCACTTCCACATTTGTTGGTTTTGGAACATGAAAATCTTCTTTTTCTTTCTTCAACTCTGTGTACACGACAAGTCGTTTTTCGTGGTCTTGTTTGTCATGATTATAGGTTCCAGTACATGTGATTAAATTCAAGTTTTGATTATCTGTTTTACCGAAAATTTGTTCAATAGGAGCTTTTTCAGTTGGGTAGCTTTCAAGTTTTTGTACCACAAACGTACGCTTTTCTCCATCTTTATTCGTAACGGTGACTTCATCGCCTTTCTTCAAATCTTTCAAATAGAAAAACACAGCAGCTCCCTGGTAGCTATCAACGTGACCAGCCATCACAGCATTACCTGTATTGCCTGGTTTCGTTCCTGGCTCAAACCACCCGACATTCACCGTATCGTCTGGAACCCCCATTTGACCATTATCCAGAATCCCAACATTTAAAATATCTGTATCAACATCGATAGCAGGTATCTTGATATGCTTTGGTACGATGCCATTGTCTTCTTCTTCCTTTTCTATCTCAAAATCTACTTCATCCATTGACTTTTTCTTATTCAAAACAGTGAACTCTTTCACCTTATTAGAGGAAGCAGTTGATGTGTCCTCCAACTCATTTAAATACTGGTTGGAGTTCAATTCAATCCCTGCTTGTCCAGAGGAAGAATTTGTGATTTTCGCCCATACGTTCGTTTCAAATCCAATCATCAATACGACAAGGAACCCTACTACTGTAAAATATATTTTCCAATCTCTATCCACTCTCTCATCACCTCTTCCATAAAAAAAGATCTAGAACGGTAGGGGATGTAAACTCTACTACCCTGCCATTCTATTTATTGCAGTGATTTTTTTCGATACAGGAAACCTGCAGAACCAAGAGCTAACATCCCAAATGTAATCCATAGTAATGTTGAAATGGAATGACTCTGTGCACTTGCTCCTCCCATACCTGTGTCAGGCATAGTGTTTGGCATTGCTTCTGCTTCGAATTTGTCTGGCATTTGGGTAACAATCGCGCTTCCTAACTTTTCACCAATACCAAACATAAATGCATAACCATCTCTAAAGGAGTTATATGTTTTTTCATAATCTCCTGAAACGTAATGATCGTATGTTTCTAGTATATCTTCTTCATGCATCCAAATTGCTTCGGAAGCAGCATCTTTAGGCATATTGCCATCTGTTGCTTTTGCTAGAAAGGCACCAAAGTTATCGGCAAACATCTTCAAACTCTTTTCCGCTTCTTGTCTTGTTTCCTGGTCCTCTTCAAGTGTAGCGGTCACGATGTTCGTTTGAGCATTAATGTGGTCTTGTTGCCACACTTTTTCGAACATAGAAGCCGCTTCTTCTCCATATAAATTTTTGATTGCTGATTTAAATTCCTCTGTGTGTTGATTCTCCACCCATGTTACAAAGTCATAATCTTCAGCCTGATTGTAGCCTTTTTGCATCTCTAGAGTAGCTAAAGCAAAATGCTCGGAAGCCAATGCATTTAAAGAGGAACGCAAGTCGGCTGCTGGAGCGTTAGCCATCGTCTGATTAAATTTCTGTGGCATTTGCTTTGTAACGGCTGTAGACAGGGCTTTGCTAATATCAAACATCCGGTGAAATCCTGTACGGAATGATTCATAGGCTTTTTGATATTCTTGATTTACATAATAATCAAATGTGTTCACAACATCTTGCTCATGAGTCTGAATTACTTTTTTAGCTGCTTTTTCTGAAAGGTTTCCATTTGTTGCTTTAGCAACAAACATTCCAAATTCGTTAACAAATTCTTTTACTTCTTGTTCTGCCTTCTTGCGTGCTTTTTGGTCACCATTCTTCGCAGCTTTGACGAAGTTATTTGAATAATCGTTATGTCCTCGGAAAATTTCTTCAAATGTCGATGCTGCTTCCTCTCCATATATAGAAGCAATAGCAGGTGCCATATCTTGAGCGTTTTGATCAAGCTTTTCATAAACCTGATCAGCATCAGGTGCATCTTCATAAGCTTTCATCATATACGTAACAGCTAGTACAAAATGCTCTGACAGTAATTGATCTAACTGTGATCTGAAGTCAGCAGCTGATGTGTTGGCAGCGGAAGCCTTATCGGCTGTCTTTCCATCTGCAAAAGCTAATGAAGGTAATAATAATGTCATTGCTATTATCGTTACACAAATACGTTTCAGTTGTTTCATCCTCATTTCCCATCTCCTTTACTTTTGTTTTATTCTCTTATTAAGTAATCGAATAGTAACGCCATATGGATCACTATTAAAGAACAAAAGCGCAAGCGCCCGGTTAGCGACGTACTAACTGGACGGCTCCGTATGAGATAAAGGAAACACGAAAAGCGTAGCGATTCGATGTTGACTTATCGGAAGGAGGGGCAGGAAGTTTGCTAGTCGCTGGGCGCTGGAGCTGGACGCGGCCACATCACTTTATCAAGTTATCCACAAACTTAACCCGTTTATAGTGCCTAGACCATTAAAAAAAACGCAATCCACGAATTGTGGACTGCGTTATACTTGCATACGAATCTATAAATTATTAGTATGAGTTCCCTTCCGCTTCTAGTGCGTCTGCTTTCGTTTTATGAACAGTACCAAATGGATGTTCAGGAGGTGCATAAATCACATAAAGCTTGAGTGGTACATCTCCAGTGTTAATGAGATTGTGCCACTTACCAGCAGGTACCATAATGGCATAATCATCCAAAACTTCTTCCTCAAAGTTTACTTGATTTTTACTATCTCCCATTTGAACTAAACCTTGCCCCTGTTCAATACGTAAAAATTGATCTAAATTAGGGTGAATCTCTAAACCGATATCATCCCCTACATCGATACTCATCAAAGTAACTTGAAAATGCTCTCCTGTCCATAAGGCAGTACGAAACGTATCATTTTCTGTAGTCGCTTCTTCAATGTCCACAACAAATGGCTCCGAACCATAATCCTTTAATTCGATTCTTCCATCAAAAGAAAAAAATCGTTCTGCATGCTCTGCCTCTTGATTACATGCACCTAAAAATAAATCACGTAGTGGTAAATGTTGACTAAGTAAGTAACCTTTATGGCATTCTTCATAATTTCTCACTTGTTGCTCATACACCTTTTGCAGCCCTTCTTCATAATAGGCAAAACGAGCTTGATCGATTTGGTACACAGGCTGCATTCCAGTAAGTGCGGTGTACATGTCAGTAAATTGTCTTAAAAACACTCTTTCCTCATTTTGAATAACAATTATTTCGTTGTACGCTTCTTGATTTGGTGCCAACCTTGCTAAACGATTGTAAAAATCTATGGTAGTAGCTTTACCTTTAATTCCTGCTAGTAATGCTTCTACTAATTGATTTCCATTTCCTTGATTACTACGTGACATCATTTCAGCATTGTACAATGGAGCATTTAATGGGTAAGGATGAACAGTCGGAACATAATACATTTCATTTCATTCCCTTCAAACATTGATAAAACCATCCTATGCATGATGGGCGAATATCGGACCCGTAATTATATATCTTTACATAAATACCCAAACAAAAACCGAATGGAAGCCTCCCCATTCGGTTCTGTTCTTATCATTATATACTATGATCTGTATCAATCTTGCGATACTTACCAAGTGCTTTATAAAATACTGGCACGAAAATAAGTGTTAACAATGTTGATGTTGTTAGTCCACCTATTACGGTGATTGCAAGACCTTTGGAAATAAGGCCAGATGCAGAGTTCGATAACGCTAGTGGTGTTAAAGCAAATATTGTAGCAAGTGCTGTCATCAGAATCGGACGTAAGCGTGTTTTTGATGCTTCCACAATCGCTTCGGTTAATTCGATACCTTCCTTACGATTTGCCTCCACTCGGTCTAATAAAACAACGGCGTTTGTTACAACTATTCCAATCAACATAAGCATTCCAATCATCGCACTCATTGATAACGTTTGTCCGCCAATAAGCAATCCAGCTAAGGATCCAACAGGCACAAAGATGAGAGAGGAGAGAATGACGATTGGTGTAATAATACCACCGAATGTAATACTCAATACTAAGAATACTAAACCTACAGCCGCTCCCATTGCTAAGCCTAGATCAGAGAAACCTTCTGTTATCATTTCAAGCCCACCAGATAAATCTACTTCTACATCATTTGGTAGAGATAATGCATCTACATCTTCTTGAATTTCGCTCGAAATTTTCGCCGTATCTTCCCCTTTGATGGTTGCAGATACCGTGCTTGCAGTTTCCCCGTCTTGGTGCTTGATAGCTGCAGGAACTTGCACTTCATTAATCGTTGCAATTTCCTCTAGACGTTTTTCTCCTTCTATAGTTTTTACTGTGAAGTCTTGCAAGTCTTCTTTGGAATTAAATTGCTCATCAAACGTTAATTCCATTTCCCATTCTTTATCTTCAAGCGTAACGGTTCCACCATCCACACTATGAAGACGTTCTTGAATCGGCTGCATTAACTGGAACGGGCTTACATTTAATTCTTCACCTTCATCGTTCACTACAATTTGATATTTCGTCTTTGTATCTTCCATATCATTTGTAATGTTCTTTACTCGATCGTCTTCTTGTAAAAGCTTCTCTATTTGAGTAGAAGCTCGATCGAGACTATCTAAATTATCACTGTATAGATTAATATCAATACTATTCCCTGATGGAGGTCCATCTTGTTGAATCTCTGTCGCTTTGACTGTAGCTTCGTCATATTCATCTTGAGCCATCTCTTCTATTTGTTGTTCATAAGTTGGCATAGCATCATCAATGGGTATATCTTCCTTCAGTTCAATAAAGAAGCGCGCTACATTCTCATTTGTATTCGCTACAGTACCAGGCATTTGTTGTTGGCTAGCGAAACCAATCGAGACTTGATTGTAGTTAATGTTCTCTTCATCTGAAAGTTCTTCTTCTATTTTCTCAGCTACTTCACTCGTATCTTGTAAAGTCACATCTTTTGGAAGGGTCATTTCAACTTCAAATGTTTCACTTCCTTCTGTTGGTAAGAAGGAAACTCCTAATGCGGGAACAAGGGAAAAGGAACCGAATAACAGTACAATGGAGGATACAAATACGATCCATTTACGCTTCAAGGACCCTCTCAAGAAGCGCTCATACCAGGAATTCCCTCTCACTTTACCTGATTTGTGCGTCACGTTTGTAAAGAAGAATTTACCTAAAACAGGAATAAGCATAACAGCTACAATAAGGGAAATCGAAATAGAGAATACTACAGCTAAACTAAATGGCCTGAAGAACTCTCCTAAGATTCCACTTACAAACATGAGTGGTAAAAATACAATGATAGTTGCAATGGTTGATGACGCGATGGCACCCATCACTTCTTTTGTCGCTTTGAAAACGAGTTCTCGTTGCTTCATTTCTGGGTATTGTTGCTTCCACCTATATATGTTTTCAATAACGACAATACTGTCATCCACAATTCGACCTACTGCTACTGCTAAACCGCCAAGCGTCATAATGTTTAAGGTATAACCGAATTGCTCTAGTAAAGCAATCGTTCCAAAAATGGAAATCGGTAAAGAAAGAATCGCGATGACCGTTGCGCGAATATTACGTAAAAATAACAAAATTACGACTACAGTGAATAGAGCTCCAAATCCACCTTCTTTAAGTAAGGCAGAAATTGATTTATTTACCTCTTTCCCTTGGTCTAACACGGTATAAAGCTCATACTCATTTTCTTCTACAGCGTCGTTTAAATACGATTTCACTTCATCTGCAACCGCAGCTGTGTTCGCTTCTTGTGATTTAATTACTTCTAACAAAATACTATCTTCACCATTAAATCTGGAGATCTCCGTACGAGTGGTATCTTTTTTCACTTCAGCAATGTCAGATAGTACAATCGATTGTGGCACTGCTGCTTGTGCCCCAAGAGATTGGCTCCCACCTGATGGAGCCTGTTGTTGCTGATTTCCACCTTGCTGAGGTGGGCCACCCTGGCCTGCTGCTCCTCCAGCACCTTGTGTAAGGGGGATTTCAATTTCTCTAATAGCATCTAGATCATCTATGTTGCCTTTTATCTCAACAGGTATAGAGTTTCCTTCTTGACTAAGTGTACCTGTTGGTAACTTATATTCAGATTGCTGAATAGCATCTTTAATAGTGGATAGAGAAAGCCCATATGAGGAAGCTTCGTCTTCCTTAACTTCTATAGTAATATTGGTATCCTGTTTACCAGTTAGTTCTACACTTGATACCCCTTCTATACTCTCAAGGTTAGGGACAATGTTTGTTTCCATATCTTCTTGGAGTTTCGATAAATCTTCTGCAGATAACGCAGCCTGATAAATTGGGGTTGAATTTATGGATAAAGCCTGTACGTTTGGGTCTATATCATCAGGTAAAGTCACTTTGTTGACAGCAGACTCTACATCAGACTGTGCTTCTTCAATATTTTCACCAAATGGATACATTATGGTAATGATAGAAACATTTTCTTTTGATGTACTCGAAATGGAATCATACCCCTCTAAATTAAGAAGCGCCTCCTCCATTGGTGTAGTCACATTTTCCTCCACATCCTCTGTTGAGGCATTCGGATAAACGGTTTGAACCGTCATAACAGGAAATGTTACATCCGGAAATGTTTCCACTTTAATTTTGTTCGTAGCTATCACACCACTAACTACGACTAATAAAGTTAAAATGATAATTGCAATGGTATTTTTTAAGCTGAATTTAGTAATCCAATTCATTGTGTAAAATGACTCCCTTCAAAATGTATCTAGCATAACTATATCTATGTTTTATGAACTGTATATGAACAAAAAATCAAAAGCGTAAGCGCCCGGTTAGACTACCGACAGGACGTTGGTTGGTTCGATGTTGCTACGTGAGGTAGCGATCTTAATGGAACTTCACCTTAGCCCGTAAAGATAAAGGCAACCTAGTCGCTGGCCCTGGAGCTGGACGGGGCCACATCACTGTTATACACAAGCGTTGAATTTTATAATTTCGCTAGACGAGAACAAAAGATCAGGGCGTCCAGTTAGCGATGGAGCCATGAAAAAATATTGACGATTACCGCTGAAAGTAGAAAAAGACTGAGCACCAACTCAATACTCAATCTTTACAATCTCAATGGTCTTTGGAAGATGAACATGGAATGTCGCACCTTCTCCAGGTTTACTTCAATAGAAATCCAACCATGGTGAAGAAGAACGATTTTCTGGGCAATTGATAATCCCAGTCCATTACCACCTTTAAACTTATTAACCAATGCTATTCGATACACGCCACCTAAGGGCAAGATTTATATTTCAACAAAATCTGTTGATGAAAATATTGTCGTATCTATATCGGATAGTGGGATTGGTATTTTAGAAGAAGAACAATCCCGCGTATTTGAACGCTTTTATAAAGTAGATAAGTCAAGCATCCAAACTTGTTCAAGTTGATCCTGCTCGGCCTTAAACGTTGTGTCTTCAATATTCAGATGAATCCCTTGCTCCTTAGCTGACCATTGAGGTTCTAAAGAAGCAATTGGATGAAATGGAGGGTGATCTGTATCTAAGGTTGCAAGCTTTAATAAATTTTGACTCAATGAGGACAGCCTTTTACTTTCATGCTCGATAATAGACAAATACTCTTTTCTTTCTTGTTCATCTTGAATAACATCGTCCTTTAATGCCTTTGCGCAAACCCTTGAATCGACGTCAACGGAGACTGAAGTAGTTGATTGTTTGAACAAAGTGCTCTACAATATTCCTCTTTTGATTTACCGTCCAATCATCCTCAAAAACTTCATCCTTCTCTTGCAAAGCTCCTTCTGTTCAAACTAGTACACGATGTGATGCTTGTATTCGATCAAAATCATCAAGCATATTAGGTGTTATATTATCTAGACTTAACATCTGTAAAAAAAACACCTTCAACATTCCTTTTTTAAAAATCATACTTGTTATATCTTACCACATTCAAGGATTTACTCAGTCAAAGTTCCCCCCCCCCCCCGACATACTACTATTCGGCAAGCCTTTGTAGATGTTGAAATCTAATTATCGCTCATATAAAACATTACTTATAAGGGCAAAAAAGTGGTACCAGTTTCAAAACTGATACCACCTTGGCTATATTATTCACTTTCGTTCATAGCTTCCTCAACTCTTTTTTCCAGATCAGCAAATGTCTCTCCTTCAAACACTTTTCCATTCACAATAGTAGTTGGTGTAGATTGCACACCTAGACTTTGTGCCATGTTTTTGTCCGTTTGCACTGCATCTTTCATACCTTCATCATAGGCAGTTACAACTTTTTCAATGTTTGCTTCATCGTCTACTACATCTTGTAACGCTTGCTTAAAGAAATCTTTGTTATAATCAACCAATGATGCATCCTCTGGCTGAAGCTCAAATAAATGCTTGTGAAACTCCCAGAATGTATCTTTACCAAGCTCTTGATAAACAGCTTCAGCGAATTGAGCTGCCCGTTCAGAACCTTGTCCAATGACAGGATAATTCATAAAATAGAACTTCGCTTTTCCTGTATCTACGAATGCTTCTTTGATTCGTGGTACTAAACTTTCTTCAAATGTCTTACAATGCGGGCATAAATAATCTCCAAATTCCACAATCTCAACTGGAGCAGATTCTTCCCCAATAAATGGTTGATTCTCATAGCTTAACTCTGTTTCTCCATTACTTGAACTACCTTCATCCCCACCTAGTTGACGATCTAGTACAACAATTAATATTGCACCTGCTAATATAATGCCAATCATCCAATAAATCCACGCGTTGCTTCCTTTTTGCTTCGTTGATGCCATCAAACCACCCTTTATAATAAAGTGCTAGTCCATCACTATGTATGTTTTCACCTAGCCTCAAGATGTACCTATTATAGATATACTTGTTTCTTTCAGTCAAGAAGAGTGTGCTGCTATAAAATGTTCTTTTAGATAGAATTTTTACATGAATTTAACACACAGTTTTCGAGTTTATGAATAAAATAGAAATAGCATCGCATATTGTATATTGAGGTGAAAACATGTTTGAAAACCCCTATTTTTATAATCAAACGAATCAAAACATGTCTATTGAGGATGTTCAAGAACGGATAAAGCAATTTGTGGAACATGACCCGTCTGCCTCGTATCGCCTATCACTAGGCTCCGATTCACACGTACATCGCGATTATACCCGATTTATTACAGCTATTCATATCCACAGAATAGGTAAAGGTGCATGGGGCTGCTTACGGAATCATACTGTGCGCAGACCAATTACCAGCCTAAAAGAAAAAATATCCACCGAAACCTGGCTTAGTCAGGACATCGCCTTTTACTTCACACCCGAATACTTAGAGGAAATAGCCGAAATCCTTCTACCCTATGAACAAAAAGGCGCTTCCTTCTCGTTCGAAATTCATCTCGACATAGGACACAAAGGGCTAACAAGACATCTTATTTCCGATATGACTCAACGCATTGATCAAATGGGGATTGACGTAAAAATCAAGCCCGATTCATATGCTGCATCAAGTTATGCGAACCGATATACAAAGTAAGTTTTTTTCAAAAAAAGGGCTTCTGCACGGAAGTCTTTTTTTGTTTTGTTCTCCATCTTCACACAAAAGAAGCTGTGGTGCAAAGAAGTAGAGCATGGCATTTATGAGCGACTTCCTTGTTTTATGATCGAGATTTAAAATTTTGATTGCGATTTCAGATTGATATATGAGCGATCCTCCAATTTTTCTTTTTAATCAAAGGTAGTTGTCTTGCTCTCCTTCCAATTTTTCTATTCTTTCTTCCAGACTAGAAAGTTTTGCACGTACCTCCAAAAAAGCGCCAAAACCAAGTAACACCAAAAACAAGATGATTCCTGCTAATATACCTGTCAAAACCAACTCCCCCCCTTACTAAAAAACATATCTATATTGTGGTACACTAACTTGTTTAAAACAATCTTAAAGGAACAACTCATCATATTGTGAAATCGTTCACAAAAGCGTCACATATTACCCGTTGATTCTCCCAAAAACGTGCTATACTAAAGATGTAAAGAAGATAACAAACACAAAAAAAAGCATCAAACAACTTAGGTGGCTCAACCATTCGAGTTCGTTCCTAAGATAACGAACCCCGATGATGGTCAGGGATAGGGAACACCTCCTGTGTAGAGGAAGATTTACTTGTAACCCCATATCAACGACCGAAGAGGAAAAGGTTGAAGTTGACCAAAACAGATTCAAACAATCACTAGAACTACCAATCCGTTGAATGATAAGCTTCCATTCAACAAGCAGGGATAAGAAATGAAATGCTCTAGCATTCGAGCTCCCCTCCTATTCGAAAATCTGACTCACTTCGAATTAGGAATAAATCAAGTTCATTGCTCCCTGTGTATGTTGCATGAAAAAAGTCAGTACCCACCACACCTACACTTGAAATAGTGAAAGGGTATCTGGCACCACATCAAGTAGGCTCTTAATAAAGAATCAAGATGGACACATTCTAAAGCAGATTCAATCGTGTAGCATCAGTACTACGCTTTCTGGACTGAGAAAACGGTTGTTAACGTAACATCAACCAAGAAGCTAAACCTGACACACATGCTCTGTGATAAAGAAAAGCCCAAACACCTGTTTAGCAACTAGTGTTCTGCGATCTATAGGATATTGGTTTTCGATATTACTGCGTGACGCAGAGAAACTAATCGAACTTCATTCACCCTGTAGGTGACAGGAAGCATGAGGGATTCGAAGTTAACTTATCTTACGCTTGGCACTGGAACTAGACATCTATGAGCAACATCATATTCTAGCGGTTTATAACATTCATAAAGGTGGTTAGGAACCTATTACGAAACGAATTGTTCCATGTTGTTTCGCCCATAACAATGATACAAAAATTGACTTAACCAATGAACGATCAGCAAGTACAAGTAGGGAACGAATTCCCCTAAGAGTCGTCCGGTAAGATGTCACTTTTAGAATCGCTGTTCAGGATGATTCTAAATGGTTGGGCTACCTAAGTTGTTTGCCACTCCCCTCTTTCTATTAGGAAAGAGGGATTTTTTTCTGTCTAGCGTACTATTATAAAAATCATTGCGTGTGAATAACTTACTAAATATAGAGGACACGCCCGCGACAAGAACTTCCTCTAAATCACTGTTGGACAGTTTGTACGTCGCTAAACGGACGCCCTGAGCTTTTGTTCTTCCAGCAGCAATGTATATGAGTAGAACAAAATATGAAACGCTAACATCAATTGCCTCGTATAACCCTATATACAGTATAAAGAAAGACGTTGGAGCTACCAACTCATACTTTCTTTACTGTTATAGAAAGGAAGGAGTATTCATGAGTAAAGAAAAGATTAGCAATATTGTGATAGGACTCGTTTTGATTATTATGGGAAGTTATATCTTCTTAGAAAACTTTGGACTCATTCAGTTTGAATTTGGATTCATTTCATGGCCTATCGCGTTACTGTTACCAGCACTAGGATTCCACATTGCATTCTTTTTATCAGGCATGCGCAAAGAATTAGCTGGGTTGCTGGTACCTGGAGGTATTTTACTTATATTAAGCCTTCATTTTTACTTAGAGACCTTAACCAATTTTCAATACGCTGATTATACATGGCCAACGATTTTATTAGCACCTGCTTTTGGGTTATTTGAGCTATGGTTTTTTGGGTATCGAAATCGAGGATTATTAATCCCTGTAGGAATATTGACTATTTTAGCACTCATTTTCTTTGCACAAGCGTGGATAGCTTTTGCAGCCAAACTCTGGCCACTCGTTCTTATTTTCGTAGGAATCTTCATCCTTTTCAATCGCAAAAAAAAGGATCCAAAAGATCCAACTATATCATCGGATTAAAATATTATATACTACTACTCCCTCTTATAGTCTCGTTTAGGTGCCAAAATAGTATTCTTCAATTAGAGGAAGACCCAAAAAAAGATAGAATTTTTTTGAAACACATATTCTGGACACCTCCTGGGTATCTCTATTAGACCGTGATAAAACCGACGATAAAGTTCAAAATGTATTGGATTTCTTATAAAATACCAATTCCCTTTGTAAATATCGTATAATGATAGTAACCACACTCGAAAGGATGGGATTACAACCATGGGTGAACATATCAAAACCGTACAACACTTATTGAGCAAATGGAATAGCGATGAAGGAGCGACAGATGAGGAGCTCCGCTCTCTAGAAAACGCACTTCTTAAAACCAAAGAGGAAGTTAGTGAGACCTTGGCGATGCGCGCTGAGAACCCGACGGAGTGGGGAATATCCGATGAGGAAATCCGAGATAAAGTCAACGAGTATATGTCCTACAACGGCGTGTATTTGCCAGAGCCTCGCATTCAGCAAATTGTGACCTATCTGGCTCGCTTTCGTAACGATGAAGAAAAACTTGAACAAGAACTTAAAATTGAAATGTCCGATTAAAGGACCCCGCAGTTCCGGGGTCCTTTTTTGAATAAAATAACCGGACAAAATAGCACTATAATCCTTGCCAGGTAGAGTATGCCATCGAGTTTGAACGAATGCTTTAATTTAAAAGAGGATTTATACGCGGCTCGACAAGCTCTTCATGCTCTTTTCTTATTATCCTTCCCCCCCCCCCCTTATCCTAGGCAGGATTTTTTTCCAAAGAATAAAAAAGTACTAACTAAAGCCTTTCTTACATGTACTAATAGAGACAAGCTATAGTATAGAAAGGTACATGCCAATGATTACATTAGTCGTAGGATATATTGTACTGGGTTTATCGATTGCTGCTCCTGTAGGCCCCATCAATATTGAGATCATTAAGCGGGGACTTCTTTACGGCTTTTGGCCTTCTTTTTGTGTAGGACTAGGAGGAATGTCCTCCGACCTCTTATTGATGGTAGGTATGTTTTTTGGACTTGCTCAGCTACTCAGTATTATTTGGGTAAAGATTTCTTTAATGATGCTTGGTTGTTTTATCTTAATTCATTCTGGAATTATGAATATGGGTTCAGTCACTTCTGTACACGAATCAAACGAAAGAGTTACAACAATCAAAAAGAATCTTCCAATCAAATCCTATTTAACCGGAGCTACAATCGCGGGTACGAATCCTATGAACTTATTATTCTGGCTTGGCATCTATGGTTCTGTTCTTAGCACTGCACTGCAAGAAGGAAACACGATTCACTCCTTTTTGTTGAGTAGTCTAGTGTTTATTGGCATAGGTCTATGGAATCTAAACCTCTCTTTTACCATACATTTAAGGACGAAAATTGATGACTCCTTTTGTAATGAAAATAGTAAATGGTACCGCAAGTATTTTATTAATTGGATTTGGTGTGAAGTTTGGTGTAGATGCCGTTTTAGAATTAGCAAAGATCATGAAGGGAATTTTTATTGTTCAATAATAAAATATGGATGCATTCAGTTTCGACCTTTTTCTATTTTGGTTCAAATGCTTTATAATAGGAAAAGACTAGGAGGTGAACCTGTGCGTGCTTTTTTATAAAACCTATCACAATAATAAAAAAGACTGGGTTGTTTGTTTACATGCCGTTTGTACAGGGCATTTTATTTTTGATGGGCAGCTGGATGAGCTCAGCAAGTACTTTAATGTACTTCTCATTGACTTACCTGGGCACTATCAATCAAAGGACCAACCTATGAATATGAAAGAACCATTTGATCATACAATTCGAGAAGTAACAAAAGTCCTCGATCATGTAGGCGTAAAAAAGGCATACTTTGTAGGTGTTTCATTAGGAACGATAGTTATACATCAACTTATCTTACAAGAACCGTGGCGTGTAAAAAAAGCAGTTCTTGGTGGGGCCGCAATTGCATTCACACCAGAGGCGATGCGTTTTTTACGAATTGCAAAGAGATGGATATATTTCCTTCCATATAAATGGTATATGCGCAAGTTAATGATCTATATGATGCCAAAAGAGAACCACCAACCGGCTAATAATATCATCATGGACAAAGGCGCTTTGCTAGGACGAAAAAACTTTATTTATTGGCTACATGCTATCTCAAGAATCGAACAAATATATGATGAACGAATTAACGCAACAAATGTCCCACGTTTATATATTTCTGGCGAAGAGGATCACACGCTGCTCCCTTCCTTAATGGAAAAAATCGAAGAATCGCAAACGACGTCCGTACATATTATGAAGCGGTGTGGGCACATGGTTAACATGGAGCGCCCCGATGAATTTAATCAACACATGATTGCTTTTTTTAATTCCGCTTCAGCTTAATTAGAAGCTTGGAATCATTCTCTATTATTTTCTTTCACAAAAGGTATTCCTTTTCTACTAATGGTAAGCTATCATTTCATTGGAATCACTTTTTAAAACTTCTTTAAGGAGTACGACTATGGGTTTACTAGCAGGTCTAGCAATATTTGTAACATTCGTAAACGTACTATTAGGCATCACGATTATTTTTCTAGAACGAAAACAGGTTAGTACAACTTGGGCTTGGTTAATGGTCTTATTCTTTATACCGATTTTTGGATTTATATTATATCTTTTTCTAGGTCAGAACTTAAGCAAGGCAAAGTTATTTCGGGTTTCTAGTGAAGCCACAGAATTTTTTACCAGTTTGAAAAAAAGGCAAAAAAAGATGTTCGACCATCACCACGAATCAAATTATGAGTATCAAGGTCTTATGTATATGAATCTAGTAAACAACGATTCCATTTTTTCAAATGATAATCATATAGAAGTGTTTACAGATGGGCATAAGAAAATGGATGACCTTATTAGAGAAATAGAAAAAGCTGAGGAATTCATCCATATTCAGTACTATATTGTGCGAAATGACGAAACGGGAGAGCGATTGATTAACGCATTGTCCAAAAAGGCTTATGAAGGTGTTGAAGTCCGCTTTTTATATGATGATATGGGATCGTTAAGTTTACGTAGATCCGCATTATCCCCGCTCATTAATGCAGGGGGCCATGTAGCAGCGTTTTTTCCTTCTCGGATTCCTTATATTAACTTACGTCTAAACTATCGTAATCATAGAAAGATTGCTGTTGTGGATGGAGTTGTCGGTTATATTGGTGGTTTTAATATTGGCAATGAATACCTTGGGCTCGTCCAAAAGTTTGGTTATTGGAGGGACACCCATCTTAAGGTGAGTGGAAGTGCTGTTTATTCTCTTCAAACTCGATTTTATCTCGACTGGAACCATGCTTCTAAGTATAAAATGGCTCCCTCTTCTAGATATTTCCCTGACATCCAACCTCAGGGAAACAGTGGTATGCAAATTATCACTTCAGGACCAGACTCTGAGTGGCAACAGATTAAGAATGCATATATCAAGTTAATATTATCGGCTAAAGAAAGCGTCTATATTCAAACACCTTACTTTATCCCTGATGATAGTTTAATGGATGCCATAAAGATTGCATCATTAAGTGGGGTTGATGTGAAGATTATGATTCCTAATAAGCCTGATCATATGTTTGTGTATTGGGCCACTTATGCTCACATCGGACAATTGATTGATGCAGGAGTAAGAAGCTTCACTTATGAAAATGGATTTCTGCACGCTAAGACTTTAGTGGTAGATGGTAAAGTTGCATCAGTTGGAACAGCTAATATCGATGTAAGAAGCTTCAAACTGAACTTTGAAGTAAATGCTATCGTCTATGACCCTATCTTATCCAATGAGCTGCAACAAATCTTTATCGAGGACCTTGCCAACTCCTATGAAATCACAGAAGAAGTGTACCGTAATCGTACCAATTTAATTAAAATGAAAGAGTCTGTATCACGGCTCTTATCACCAATATTATAAAATCAAAGAAAAGCTCAAGGTGCCTTCATCACCCGGCGGGCTTTAAGCAAAGCCTCTTCGTTGCGATTTTTGCCGCTTAGATAGGCTTTGCTCTTAAAGCCCGAGGGGGTAGGCGCTGGAATTAAACAAGTGAGCGCCAAATTTTATGCTTTCTTTACTTTCACAGCAAAGAGCTTGGGGCAGAACCCAAGCTCTTTTTAATATTACATTATTATTGGAACTGTTATTATAGTTAATGCTAAGCTTAGCAGAATGGAGATAATCCAATCTTTCTTTCTTGTCATCTTCAATAATATATTGGCAATGGTGCTAATAATCATAAAGAGTAAAAAGACGAACAAAATCATATATCCTTCCACTGATTTTCACCTTCCCTATTATATTCAAATAAGTTATTCCTATTATTTCAGCGTAAGAATATAGCCCTTCCCTCTGATGTTTTCTATATGTATGCTTACACTCTATTTTTTTTCGAATACGGTAGATGATGGCATTTACTTCTTCTGCGCTCACATCAGGGACTCCTTGTTCATAAATTCTTTTGGTCACGCCGCATGCTTCAATTCATCTTTTGAAACAAATTGTCCTTTATTTCTTTTCAACACATTTATATTCTTTAGAAGAGAATGTGTAGCAAGTATTGCTTATCCAGACCTCCTGCTTATTTGCGTCGAACTTACACTCTTGCTCCTGGAGAATTTGATTCTCTAATTTAAATACTAAACGTGAATCCATTCGATAGCTTAATTGTACCCACGTAAAGTCTTTTCTTCGTAACACGGTAATTGGTGTTTATTTACCCATGTGCCATGTCTACTTCCTAAGTCTTTAATATACATGTTAGATTCATAACTATAAATCTCCGCATGTTTCCTATATATACTATCAAAAGGGACATTCGGCTTTCACCCACTAGATTTACGTCAAATGATAACTTTTTGCGTATTGAGTGAAAGAACAGCTCCTCTTTCGTAAGGGGACCCTATATAATCATTAAATAGCCTAGCGTATTCATATGATTAAAAACTCTCTCATATCTTAATCTACTATTATTTTATCATAGAATTATCATTTGCTTGTTATTGAATAAACAATGTAATTTGAATACGATTTTAATAATAGGAACAATATTCTAGCTAACATAGAAAAGGGGTAATCAAATGAGAAAAAAGTTATTCAATATAACCATGATCATACTTGCTATTTCTTCAAGTTTATATGGAACTTTTGAATTGATGAATGCAAGAACATTTCAGCTTTTTGGAGGCTTAACCAATCGAGTGAATATGAATGAGAATGTTGTCGCCTTGACCTTTGATGACGGTCCTACCGAAAATGTAAAAGGCATTCTCCCTTTGCTTAAGAAGTATAATGCAAAAGCTTCCTTTTTGTAGTAGGAAACAAACTCAAAGAAAATATGGAACTCGGAGAAAAGATTAGCAATGCTGGGCATCAATTAGGGAATCATACTTATTCTCATAAACCTATGATTTTTAAGTCCTCTTCCTATACTAAAGAAGAAATTCATATAGAGCCGGATACTTCATACTACTTTCAAAGAAAGTTGACTACGTAAAAAGTAATATTAAACAGGGTCTATTATTCTACTACACCCTATGTATGATAAAACTAATAATGGCTTAAATACGATTAATGAAATCTTGAAATTATTATCAAATCAAGGATATCGATTTGTTACAGTAAATGAGCTACAGCACCTATCATCTTCATAAATATTCAAGTCCTGTAATTAATAGTTTCTGACATTACCCACAAGTGTATTATTTATACTATATTAAGCAACCCACTTTCATTACTATTTTCATAAAACAAATTGATGAAAGTTTCTATTGTGTAACAAATGAGCCACATGACAAAAAGGTTCTTTGTAGTACAAGATAATAATTAGTAGAGATATAGAAGTTGCTGTGGGGGGATTCCAATGGTCGTAAAATTGACAGATGAATTATTAATTAAAGCATATCAAGAAGCTAAAGAAAACGAAGACGTCGAAGCATCATTTCTAACTATTCTCGAGGAAGAATTGTTAAAACGAAATATAGAAATCAATGAATAAAGAACAAAAACTCGGGGCGCCCGCTTAGCGATATATATGCTTTGGCCCACATGGCGTGGGTTGGTTCGATGTTGCTTACGATGCAGCGGTCTTAATCGAACCTCTTTCACCCCAGAACTTCACCTGATTCCGTATGAGATAAAGGAAACATGAAAATATATGTGTCGTACAGAGGTGAGGAAGCACATTAGTCGCTGGGCGATGGAGCTAGACATGTAATCGCTAGAACTTATACTTACTTTACTTTTGAAATATCCATTGCTGCCGTAGCTACACCTACAATACTATTTTTCTTGTTATATAATGGTTTGGCATAAGTCAAATAATCACGTTCTTCTCCATTTAAGGAGAACGCGATTACCTCTTTTTTTATTTCCCCAGTTCGTATTACTTCCTTTTTTAAGGCCACTAACTTGTCACTATAGGATTCATCCATTATATCGTATATTTGTTTGCCTATGAGCCAATTGTCTTCAAAATCAACCTGAGAGTTAAACACCCATGTATATTTTAAATCTAAATCACAATGTGTAAATGTAATAGGTAAATCTGACAAAGATGCTTGTAATGGTTCGATAAAATAATCCACATAAAAGTTTGAGCAATTAAATGATAAGATGTCAGCTATTTTCTCAGCGATTTGTAAACTTGGTGTTCGTTTACCGCTTTCAATTTGAGCATAATATGCTCGATCAATATGACACAAGGAAGCTACATATTCCTGGGTGAATCCTTTTTCTTTCCTTAATACTTTCAACCATTCTCTCATTTATTCACTTCCCTATTAAGCTAGATCACTAATGTTTCATTACTATAATAATATTCTCCATAGTTATCATAAAACCCTTTGGTACTTTATGGTTAGTTTAACTCTTTTATGAAAAGGTAAAATATATATAGAAGTCCATACCTAATAAGGAGGATTACCATGAGCACATTATCTCAAACGGAAATTAAGCAAAATCATGAGGATATCCCTCAATGGGAAGTGAAAGACGAAGTTGAAATAGGACGAGTGTACACTTTTGCACAATATAAAGATGGGTTAGAATTTGTTCAACAAATTGGCACCATCGCAGACGAAAAAGACCATCATCCTTCGATACAATTAGAGTACAAAGAGGTCGTTGTAGCCCTTACTTCTCATGATGTAGGTGGCCTAACAAACCGCGACTTTGATTTAGCACAACGCTTTGATGAAGTTTATGAAAACCGAAAATAAATCACATTAGCCATTGAGGGAATACCTTGATGGCTTTTTTATAGGGGAATTGATCTGGAGTGAGATTTAGAGGGGGGACTGAGAGCATTCAGAGCAAATTATAGAATTTCCGAGCACACCCCTCCTCTATTTATCCAAAGTTTAAATTTTCTAAAATCATTCATTGCGTAACATCCTTTAATGCTGTATGGTAGTAATTAAATAAATTACAAATCACATAACATTCTTATTCAGAGAAGCTGAGGGATCTGGTCCGTCGAAGCTTCAGCAACCGGCCTATTTAGGTGAGGTGCTACCTCCAGCAAGTGGGATGAATGTCCACTTGAAAGATAAGAAGAAGGATAAACTTGAGACCATCAAGCTCTTCTTCGGAAGGGCTTTTTTTATTATCATTCATACCATACTAAAGGAGTCGATCGACATGTGTAGTCATCATTTAGATACAAAACTAGCACAAACAGGGAACCGCAGTGAATCCACAACAGGTGCTGTCACCCCACCACTCCACCTCTCTACTGCTTACCGCCATCCAGGAATTGGACAATCAACTGGATATGATTATATCCGTACCGGTAATCCAACCCGCGATTTATTAGAGCAATCCATCGCTACATTGGAATCTGGTCTTGATGGATTTGCATTTAGTTCCGGAATGGCTGCCATTCAAACGGTCTTCTCTATTTTCACCCCAGGAGATGAATTCGTTGTTACCCAAGATGTTTATGGTGGATCTTACCGTCTCTTCGAAAATCACTTTCAAAAATTTGGCCTTGGATTTACGTACGTGAATAGCACAGAGCCAGAAGATTTCGAACAAGTAGTAACAGAGAAGACAAAAGGACTATTTATCGAAACACCCACTAATCCACTCATGACCCAAATTGATATCGAAGCCATTGCAAAATTAGCTAAAAAATACAACCTACTTCTAATCGTGGATAACACTTTCTTTACACCTTATCTACAGCAACCACTTCAACTAGGTGCAGACATTGTCATACACTCGGCAACGAAATACCTTGGAGGTCACAATGACGTACTCGCCGGACTCGTAGTAGCCAATGATGAAGCCATCTGTGAAAGTCTGGCTGCTGAACAGAACGCTTCTGGTGCCGTATTATCCCCATTTGATTGTTGGCTGTTAATGAGAGGTATAAAAACACTAGGTCTTCGTATGAAGCAGCATGAGACCAATGCAAAACGAATCGCTGAGTTCCTTAAGAACGATTCCAATGTAACAGATGTTCTCTATCCTGGTCATGGAGGCATGCTTTCCTTCCGTGTTCAACAAGAGGAGTTCGTCCCATACCTTCTTCAGAGTTTTGAGCTTATTTCTTTTGCGGAGAGCCTTGGCGGTGTGGAAACCTTTATCACATACCCTGCCACTCAGACGCATGCTGATATACCAGAAGAAGTACGCTCTAGTTATGGTGTAGATAATCGATTACTCCGCTTATCTGTAGGAATTGAGGATGATAGAGATCTAACAAAAGATCTACAACAAGCTCTTGATAAAGCACAAACGGAGGTTAAGCAACATGTCTAATTATTCTGTTCAAACTAAGCTACTTCACAATGATTATTCTGTAGACAAAACATCCAATGGAGTTAGTGTACCGATTCAACATGCTTCAACATTCCACCAAGAGGATATTAGTGAATTTGGTCAATACGATTATGCTCGCTCCGGTAACCCAACCCGGGATGCACTAGAAACTACCATAGCTGACCTTGAAGGTGGCACGCATGGTTTCGCGTTTGCCTCTGGCATGGCTGCGGTGTCTAGTTCTCTTATGCTATTGTCCAAAGGTGATCACCTACTCATTACCGAGGATGTGTACGGAGGTACATTCCGATTTGTTACGCAAGTCCTTTCTCGTTTCGGAATCGAGCATACCTTTGTGGATATGACCAAGCTTGATGAAGTAAAAGCAGCCTTTCAATCGAACACGAAGGCTGTTTTTATCGAGACACCATCGAATCCGCTGTTAAAAGTAACAGACATTGAAGCAGTTACACAGCTTGCTAAACAGCATGATTGTATTTCGTATATGGATAATACGTTCTTAACGCCTTTGTTACAAAAACCATTCGATCTTGGTGTGGATATTATTATTCACAGTGCCACCAAGTTCTTAGCAGGACATAGTGATGTTGTTGCTGGTTTAGTAGTAGTAAATGATGAACAATTAGCCCAACAAATCGGTTTTTTACAAAATTCATGCGGTGCCATTTTAGGACCTCAGGATTGCTGGCTGGTCCTTCGCGGCATCAAAACCCTGCACGCTAGAATGCGGCAGTCTGTAGAATCAGCAGAAAAACTAGCAAATTATTTAGAAGGCCATTCTCTTATTACAAAAGTCTATTATCCTGGATTGACTTCAAACTCATATTATGAAGTTCAACAAAAACAAGCCAAAAATGGCGGTGCTGTTCTGTCATTCGAACTCGCCAATGAACAGGCCGTTGAGCAATTTGTAGAACGGTTAAAGCTGCCCGTTTTCGCTGTTAGCCTTGGGGCAGTTGAGTCCATCCTATCTTATCCAAGAAATATGTCACACGGCTCTATGCCTGATCATGATTGTGACCAGCGCGGTATTACAAAAGGTTTACTCCGCTTATCAGTAGGACTGGAAGATGCAGATGAACTCATTGTCGATTTCGAACAAGCACTAGCTTATACAAATCAACCCGCAAATACAATATAACTGCCACAAAATAAGTGCCAGACCCCCACCACGCTACAGCATTATCGCGGTGGGGGGGTTGGCACTATTTTATTGCATTTTACTTTTTTCCTATAAACGCATCAATCTCCCGTAGAGCTTGCTCAACTCCTCCACTTTCCCTAAAGCCAGCCCTTCCAAGACTCACGCCTAAATCATTAGCCACTAAATCCAATATTCCACCTATGATTAATTTTCTCAGTTGTTAAATAATGGACTTCGTCTCCTCTATCAGTAAAAGCCTTTACCATGCCAAGAGTAGGATTAACATGACCCTCGGCTGGAAAATTAATCATTAAAATGTTCATAGAGATACCCCCTTTCTATTGGATAACCCTAGAATATCATGTAGATAACGTCCATGTTTTAAAAGTGCTTGTTACATCCCCCCTACAAAGGACTTCTCTATAAAAACCCACCTCCACCAGGCGGTGGAGGTGGGTTTTTACGATGGTCATATGGATCTTTCTCAATATCTTTATTCATACGCTTTCTATTACTTGATGCAAGACTAAACAGAATAATCGGTATGGAAACTAATAAGCATACACCTAACCAACTGTTCATCACAATATCGACCAACCAGCCCCACATTTTATCCCCTCCCCCTCTCCAAGGTGCCTTGTATTAATCAATTCGATAATTCACTTCATAAGCGGTGCGGATACCTGATTCAATCGCTCCCTCTACCCAGCCGTGAAAACGTGAGGCGTGTTCTCCTGCAAAATGAACTTTCCCTTGAGGTACATAAACAGCTTCAGATAAGTCCTGTTCCTGATAAGGTGCATATAGAGTGAACGCACCCGCTGCAAATGGGTTTTGGTTCCAACTAAAGGTGGTTCCAGCTAGATATTCTGAATACACTACATCTCCATATATCTTGGATAACCCATGAAGGGCCTGACGAATTCGTTCTTGTTCTGGCTGGCTACTCCATAGATTTGCATTTTCACTCCAACTATAACTCCCAAGCATAACCCCAGGTTTCCCTTCTTCAATTTTATGACTTGGGATATAACTAAATCTGGTCGGAAAATCTGTGATGACATTTCCAATACCTAGCTGTTTCCAAAAAGGGTGTTTAAACTCTAAGCCTATTTTGACTGAGTCAACATAACTAATTTCTCGTATTGCTTTCCATTTTTTAAATGAAAAAGTGTCATAGGGGAATATATCAACAAACTGAAATACCGAAAAAGGTAACGTCGTAATAACGTAGTCCCCTTCTAGAGAATGATATTGGTCTGAGGATAAATCTCTCGAGGTCACGACTACTCCTTCTTCTTTTTGGATTATTCCTTCAACTTTTTGTCCACAATAAATATTTTCCCCTAGTGAAGAAAGAAAGGAATGGGGCAATAAATCATTACCACCTGTAATTTCAAAAAACTTTAACTCATCATTAAAAATAGTGCTAACAATATCTAATAAAATATCAACAAATGAATATCCAGGAAACCCTTCTATCCCTAATACAACTTTTATATAGCGTATCGCGTTTGGAGAAAGGCGATTCCCAATTAAATTCTCTCTAAGGAAATCTTCAAATGAATAGCTATCAAAGTTCTTTCTTAACAATTTTTGTTGTTCAGGGGATTGACTATTGTATAAGGATAGAAAGGGTTCTACAGCCGATAATAGTAACTCACTAGCTGTTTTCCCTTGTTCATTTGGAGGTAATGGATACTTTAGGATGTCTGGATTTTTCTCATACTTTTTCATGGTGGTTAGAATACCATTCACATAAAGAACGTCGTTGTCTGTCACATTTAAAAATTCATTTGTAGGTAAGTTAAATTTTTTTATGTATTCAAACACTAATTTATGTATATCCGGAAAACGCATTGCACCCACATCAATATAATTTCCTTTTGAGAATGGTTCTCTGACTGTATAAACCCTTCCACCAATCCTATTATTCCCTTCAAGAATTGTCACATGATGCCCTGCTTCTTTTAATAAGGAAGCAGATACCAACCCTGACATACCTGCACCTATAATAATGACCTTTTTCGGATCTGATACTTTTGGGAATCCTTTACGAATAATGGATAGCATATCATCTGGATAGGTAAGTGTTCCATAATCATGGACTTCTGGTTTCATTTTCATATATCTCACCTCATATCTATTCATATGAGATAAAAATAAGTGGTATTCTCCTCTTTATTAGAACAAAAGCGCAAGCGCCCGCTTAGCGACGTACATACTGTCCACCAGTAATTTAGAGGAAGTTCAATTAAAACCGCTGCATCATCCAAAAATCATCCATACTATCCCCTCCTATCTGTAATCTTAGAAGTAACTGAAAACCTTCTGTAAGTTTCAACATTTGAACCATTTTGACTAATTTATACGGCACTAAAGCTATTTAGTTTCACACCATTCTATGTAATAAGGTCATTAAATTTTAGTAAATATTTTGAAAAAGGTTGTAAATCGACATCGGTGTCGGTATAATAAGATTAACAAAACGACATCGGTGTCGATTATATTTGGAGGGATTCATATGGAAAGGACATTATTAAGAAATAAACGATTTATGACCTTAATGACAGCACAGTTGATTTCTAGTTTAGGTGATTGGTTAAGTATTGTTGCGATTATAACGATGGTTGGCATGAAATGGAACGCTACGCCAATGGAAGTTTCGTTTGTTATATTATGCTTGGCACTTCCGATGGCTTTACTAGGTCCATTTACCGGAACGGTTGCAGATCGAATTAATCGAAAAGGATTAATGATTGTTTCTGATTTAGTAAGAGCAGGACTTATTTTGATTCTTGCGTTGGCAAGTTCGATTTGGACGGTATATGCTTGCTTATTCACAATTG
Source organism: Pontibacillus yanchengensis (assembly GCF_009856295.1). NCBI lineage: Bacteria > Bacillati > Bacillota > Bacilli > Caryophanales > Bacillaceae > Pontibacillus > Pontibacillus yanchengensis. Next base: position 870,138 of record NZ_WMEU01000001.1, read on the forward strand.
GTTTGCTTTCAGCTGTGTTCATTCCCGCTAAGAATGGAAAACTGAAAGAACTTGTAAAAGAAGAGGATATGAAGAGTGCCATGTCCATTTCATCCATGATTGGTTCGACAACTAAAGTGCTTGGGCCGTTATTAAGTGGCATGTTGGTGACGGCGTTCGGAGCTCAACTAGTCTTCGTGATTGACTCAGCTACATTTTTCTTATCAGCTCTACTTATTTTTGCTTTACCTGAATCCGTGATTGTTATAGAGGACGATGGCAATGACTATGATGAAGAAAGTACCACGTTTAAAGAAGACTTTATGAAGGGTCTATACTTCATTAAGCAAAGTCGTTTCTTACTTGTTGGAATGTTCGTTTTAGGGTTAAGCTTAATGATACTCCAGTTATCAGACTCGCAGATTATTGTCTTAGTGCGAGAGTTATCGGATGCTTCCCCAAATCTGTTTGGACTAATGGTGACTGGCTCAGGTCTTGGTATGTTTTTGGCTGGATTCGTCCTTACAAAGAAAACGGATTACAATGCACTTCTCCTGTTGTTCCTTGGTGTTTGTGGAATTGGTATTAGCTTTGGTATGATGGGGTTATTAACAAGCTTTGATTTATCCCTTTCCTCTATCTGGGGACCAGTGCTTGGCTTTCTGTCAGGCATTTCTGCTGGATTGATCTTTATTCCATTCCAGGCTTCTGTACAAACGGAAACACCGGCGCGTATGACAGGTCGAGTATTTGGTGTCATTAATAGTGTAACCACAAGCGCTACAATTGTTGGACCATTATTAGGTGGATGGCTTGCCACATGGTTAGGGATCCTCCCAACATTTATAATAACGGCTTCTCTGTTAATCGTTGTTTCCATTATTGGTCTAATAATTAGAGAAAAAATAGAACGGGGGAATAAGTATGTCTCCGAAAGTCAGCAAGCAGCACAAGGAGCAACGCCGAGCTAATATATTAGAAGCAGCAAAAAACGTGTTCATTGAACATGGCTATGAAAAAGCTACCATGAAGCATATTTTAGAAACAGCTAATGTGAGTCGAGGTGGCTTATATCAGTATTTCAAGAATAAAGAGGATGTGTACGAAGCTCTTCTTGAGGACTCCATCAATGAGTCTATGCATCATACGTTAGATAAACTCGACGATGAAGTTTCTTCTTACTGGGATTTATTACTTGCACGTATTTTTGGAGAGGGTAAGCAGCCTGACGACAAAATGGATCCCATGGCACCATCCAACCTGGAGTTCTTTATTACAGGAAGAAATGACCAACGCCGAATAGAATATGGAAAAACACGTTATTACACTGGCTTAAAAATCTACAAAAGCATTATCGATCAAGGTCAGGAGAACGGTGAGTTCTCAAATCGATTTGATAGCGATATACTGGCAAGATCCATCATTTCCTTTATAGATGGTCTCGCCCTTGACCATGCAATCCTACCTCCAGAGGATGTGAAACTTAAAGAACAATCAATTATGTTTGTAGATTATTTGAAAATGGCTTTGGGTGTTGACCAAGGTTAAAAAGACATACTTTCTTGGGATTTTGAGAGAGTATGCTTTTGTTCTTTTTCCAAAGTATTATCCACCATCTAAAGTGTTTATATAGTAGTACTAAATATCATTCTTTTCTTTTCTTTAAGGCTGTCTAATACAATATAACCAAAAATAATACCTGCTATAGTAGACAATGGAGATTCGATATTTCTCATAAGTGCTCCACTGAATGGTAGTGGTACACTATGTGGTAGAGAAGAGTACAAAACTATAATCTGGGAAACATACAAAGTCGGGATGCCAATTGCGCATAATTTAACCCAATCAATAGCCCACTTTCTTTTTTCTTTAACTTCTTTAATAAATTTTGGTAAGCGTATTAGTATCCCAATTAAAGTTGGATATAGAAAAGTAAAAATTACCACTAGAAAATATAAGACTTCTGAGTTTCCTTCAAACATTAATTCTTCTCTAACCATTTCAGGTAATTTGTATCCCCAGAAAACCAAAACGATAAATGTTACTGTCGAAATAAAATACAATAAAAATCGTTTCATAAAATCTTCCTCCTTTAAATAATAATGTTACTAGAATTATAGGTTAGCTAAAACCGTTTCAACGAAATATTAAACAATCCAACTCTTAAAAGAGCTGGATTATTAGGAGACACGATTAACTTCTTTCTTCTTCATGTTCCAGTAACCATTTTTTCGATGCAGTCCACCACCATATTTAGCAAGATCTCCATTTTCTTTAATTGCTCTGTGACACAGAACGATGATAGCAAGTTGGTTTGTTCCATTTGCATTTGCTACGTTTGTATAAGTTTTCTTGTCACCAAAGGATATTCTTCTTAACTGTTCCCATACTTTCTTTTGAAAGGGAGAACCAATTAGATAACAGTTGTCATTACTCCTACAAAAAAAACACCTTCGTATTCAGCGTTAAGCTCCAGTAATACCTAATACAATTCTTCTTTAGATTCAGAGGTAATCATAATCTACCTCCATTTACACTTTGCTGACATATTTTTATTGTATCGCAGCTAGAAATGACTCGTAGCCGTCTAAACTAATTACACAAGCCAACATTTATGTAGTACGTTAAACAATAAAAAAATCAGGCGAAATCATGTAAGATTTCGCCCTAAATATAGCATGTTATTTTATATTAAACTTACCTTATGAATTTTCGACTGATTCTATCTACCCAACCAACCACCATCAACAGCTAGTTGGTGTCCATGAATGTAGTTGGAAGCATCAGAAGCTAAGAAAACAACGGTTCCTTTGAAATCCTCTGAATCCCCCCATCTATCTGCAGGGATTCGATCAAGAATTTGCTGATTACGTGTTTCATCATTAATGAGTGACGTGTTCATATCCGTTGCAATATAACCCGGAATAATAGCATTAACATTAACATTGTGTTTCGCCCATTCATTGGAGAGCGCTTTCGTTAATTGAGTAACTCCGCCTTTAGCAGCAGCATAAGCTGGTACCGTATATCCACCTTGGAATGATAATAAAGATCCTAAATTAATGATTTTCCCACTATTTTGCTCCGTCATATAACGACCAGCCTGTTGGCATAATAACCAAACTGTCTTCAAGTTGACATTAATGACGTCATCCCAGTCTTCTTCCGCAAAATCAACTGAAGGAGATCGACGCTGGATACCTGCACAATTTACTAAAATATCAATCTTACCAAATGCAGTTACAACTGCAGGAACAGCCTCTTTAACTTGATTCGTATCATCTAAGTTGCAAGGTATAATTTCACATTTTCTTCCTAATGCCTTAATTTCCTCCTGTACATCGGTTTTCTCAACATTACGCTGAAGTAATGCTATATCAGCACCTGCCTCTGCCAATGCTATAGCCATTGAATGACCAATCCCACGAGTTGCACCTGATATTGCTGCTATTTTTCCTTCTAAATTAAATAGCTCTTTACTCATTTTCATCCCGTCCTTCTTTGAATATTAGACATAACCACCTGTATAACGCTTTCAAAAAACGCTTCCAAAATATATGTAAAAAGTATTGCCCTCTATTATAATAGTTCGATACTAATAATGAAACTCCTTTTCTCATTTTTTATTTTTATATGAAAATTATTTTCATCCGTTTTTAAAAAAGAAAGAAGGCAGATTACTACCTCCTTTCTCCTTATATCAACAGGTTATCCTTTTTTACTCAGGCAACCCCATAATTGCTTTAGTTTCAAGGTATTCTTCAATACCATAATCTCCCCATTCTCTTCCGATACCAGATTGCTTATAGCCTCCAAATGGTGCAGAGAAGTCTAAGTCAGCGTTATTGACGCCGATTCTTCCGGCACGAATATTTGTTGCTACTTTACGAACTTTGTCACGATCTTTCCCAATTACGTAACCTGCAAGTCCATAAAAAACATCATTGGAAATATCAATAGCTTCATCAACTGTATCGTAGGATATGATGGACATAACTGGTCCAAAGATTTCCTCTTGGGCAATTACCATGTCATTTTTTACATCTGTAAAAATCGTTGGTTTAGCATAGAATCCTGTATCAAGACCTTCTGGTTCACCTGTTCCACCAGCTAGAAGCGTAGCTCCTTCTTCGATACCTTTTTCAATATAAGATTGAACTCTATCCCATTGCTTTTGGGCTACTAGTGGGCCTACATAATTTCCGCCTCTAGGATCACCTACTGGAAATTCTGGTAGTACATTTTTTACTTCTTGTTCAAAATCTTCCTTAATGGAAGATGGAACTAAGATTCTTGTTGCTGCTGAACAAACCTGACCAGAGTTCATCGCAATGTGATTCACAGCTGATTTTGCAGCGGTAGTTAAGTCAGCATCTTCAAGCACTACAAGTGGTGATTTTCCTCCTAATTCAAGAGCTACATTGGTAATCGTTTCAGATGCATTCTCCATGATTTTTTGGCCAACTCCAGCTGATCCAGTAAAAGAAACAAAATCAATGTCAGGATGACTACTAATACGATTCCCAATAACAGAACCTGAACCATTTACTAGGTTAAAAGCTCCTTTTGGAACGCCTGCAGCATCAAATATTTCTGTTAGAATAATTGCTGCATATGGTGTCAATTCAGCAGGCTTTAAGACCACTGGACTTCCAACAGCAAACGCACTAGCTATTTTCGTGGAAGCTTGATTGGTCGGGAAATTCCATGGGGTAATAAGTCCACTAACCCCTACAGTATCCTTCACAATCGTATGTCCACCTCGGTCTTCAGTGAAAGAGAAATTCCTTAATGACTCTGCAGCTTGAGCGAAATGAGCACGTCCCATTTTATAATGCACGTTCTCTGAAACCGTAAGTGGAGAGCCAAGCTCATCAGTCATTACTTCAATAAGCTCATCTTTTCGCTTTTCATATTCTTCTACAATTCTTTCTAACATCTCAATACGTTCTTCCTTACTTGTTTGGGAAAAGGAAGGAAATGCTGCTTTTGCTGCTGAAACAGCTTTATCTAAATCCTCTTGTGTTCCTAAACTAATTTCTCCAAGCTTTTCCTCGGTAGCCGGGTTAATAACGGGCTCTGTCTCAGAACCAGTAGATTCCACCCATTCTCCGTTAATGTAATGTTTCAACTGATTATAGTTACGCATACGATAAACGTCTCCTTTATTTTGAAATTCTAATAAAGCGAATCTTCTATTTTATTATTCTTAACAAATGTAACCTTCATTTCTATGTTTGAAACATTTTGAGCACATCGACCACAATCACAAGAAATTATAATTTTAATATAATATTCCATGGTAAGAATCGAGTCTATTTTGAAACTTGTTATTCTTTAAGTCTTTGGAATGATAAACTTTATTCACAGGACTTTTATTGAGGGAAATTGATGACATTGAAAACAGCACAAGAAACGCCTGCAAAAGCTTGGGGAGATGGGCAAAGGGTTTAGTGTCGTAGCCGAGGAAATTAGAAAGTTCTCAAATGAGACAGTCGAATCCACAGAGAAGATTCGAAATACACTTGAAAACATACATAAATCGATAGATGACATGTCCACTTCCATAGAAAACATTGTGGCCGTTGGGAAAGAGCAAGCCTACTCAACAGAAGAAATTTCTGCATTTATTGAAGAAATTGAAGAAAAGAGTAAGCAGTTGAATAAATACGCTTCAGAGTTGTTGTAGAGTAGAACAAAGGTGCTTCTTTTCTATATATGAGGGAATCGTAAGAACCTTTACTATAAAATAAATAGGTTAGAACGCATCATCAAAGGTAGCTATTATGTGTTGCTTCACTTTTTCACTTTCCTTTTCATCTAGTTCTTCACCAGATGGAAAAGTCTTAGATTCGTCTAGAGCAAGGTCCACAGGCAATAATATTGTCATAGGTTCTTTTTCAATTACTTCTTCCTCATCACTATTCTGTTTTGTTGATGAATGTATCAATTTGGTTTTTATGTATGAGCCTTGTTTGGTAAAGTAATCTTTAATTTGTCTGGTTTCTACGCTTAATTGTTCGTCTGTTCCACTCATAATGATTTGAGAATTCACTTTCACATAAGATCCTGCTTCATACTCAAGTGATTCGGTAATATAAGCTTCGATTTTCTCTCTAACTTCCTGGTTACTTGTCTGATCACTTGTACAACCAACCATCATAATTATTATAAAAATACAGACCAACCAATAGAATCGTTTTCTAATAAGGTTTCCCCTCCCATTTCTAACATCGTAAAGATTCATCACATTACGATTTTTTATATAATTTATCTTAAATGTTTAGATATTCTAATTATCATCTTTGGTGTACAATAATGTTCGTTGAATTGGTTTCCCTAATGCAGGGGCATTTTGTGTGATAAATTCATAGTACTTCCCATCAATGATAAACGTACGATCCCCTACATATTCAACACTTCTTCCTTTACTAGATAAATGTTCTTCTTTCCCTCTAATGTATGAGCTACGATGCTGGTATCTGTCTTCAAAATCTATAATAATACTTCCCTTTGGATAGCTAAATTTACTGTTAGCAAAGAAAAATTGTATTATATCTTCAACTATATCTACTAAGAAATGCATAGGTGAAACCCTTACTTTTAAATATTATTATATGTAAATTATTTCAAATATCTGTAGTGAGCTCAAACTATGTCTTTCTAGCTAGTAAAGATACGTTATGGCTTTCCATTAAGAAAAAGCTTAGGAAACTGGGGTTGGAATTTTATAAATGTTTCAGTTCATTGTTTAAATAAGAATAGATCCCAATTTGCAAACTTTTGCTATGTCCCTACATTGCTTTTCAACGTAAAAAAGAAGACTAAACCAATATGATTTAGCCCTACTTAATATATGATTAAGTCATTCTAAATAGTTTGTACTATCTGGAGGAAATAGATCATCTAGGAAGGGTGCAATGCACTCGATTTTTTCGTCTGTAATAGGGTGTGGAAAGGTGATTTTTGCTGCGTGTAATGCTTGTCTTGATGCTTGTTTCTTCCCACCATACAATACATCTCCAACTAATGGGTGGCCAATATGGCTCATATGGACACGAATTTGATGGGTTCGCCCTGTTTCAAGGTCAATTTTCACAACCGTCTGATCTTTTTTTGCATGATATTTTAATACTTCATAATGTGTTATCGCATCTTGTCCTTTTGGTGACACTCTTCTTCTAGAAGGGTGATGCCGATCCTTGCCAATCGGTTCGTTTATGGTCCCTTTTTTCTTGGTAACTTTACCTTTTATAAGAGCTATATAAGTTCTTTTAATCTTCTTTTGCTCAAGCAATCGGTCCATAATAGAGCCAGCTAAAGCATGCTTAGTAAAAATAACCGCTCCGGTAGTATCCTGGTCTAATCGATGAATATGCCGTACTTTAGCTTCTAACCCCTGACTTTTAAAATGGAAAGCAACACCATTGGCTAACGTATCCGTCTGCCCTTCCACATTAGGATGAACATTCATTCCGGCTGGTTTATTGACAACTAGAACATGTTCATCTTCAAATAAAACCTTTACATCCATATATGTAGGTTGAACATCTAACTCTTCTTTAGGGAATAGATGAACTTGAAGCTTGTCCCCTATTTGTAATTCAGTTGACCATGCGACATCCTCACCATTTCGTTTTGCACCATTCTCCATTCGTAATTGATGCAATTGTTTTTTTGGAACATGTAAGAGATTCTTTAATATGTACTCAATTGAATTTCCTACCCAATCCTTCGATACCTGTATCTCGAGCCATTCCCCTTTTTTACTCATTTTCATTTATACGCCTACTTTCATTTTAAAACGATTACTCTAATACGGGGTTGCCTTCTACATATTATGTATTTTCTTAAAGTCTAACAATCCCACTCAGATCATACTAATCATCATACTTATAATTGCAGAAGATCCCACTAGTCATTTTCCACCCTTTACACCCAATGGTGAAAAATCAATTTATTCCCAAGATCTGTAACTTGCATCTCCTTAATCCCCCATGGTTTTGATTCAATGGACGGGGTTAGCATATGCATAGGACTTCGACTCTAATGCTGTATGCAATACTTCGATACCTTCTACTTCGATGCGAATTGCTGCCCCTGGAGAACAGTCTCATGATGCTCTGAGAGATGAAGCATGAAGTCTCCAGAGGAAACTTGCATATATAAAGGAAAATATTCTTCATACCTATGCTCCCAATCTAATGAGAAATCCAAATAACTTATATAAAATTCTTTTGCCTTTTCTTCATCAAAGATACGAAAGATTGGTATGGATTGTTTCAAGATACTATACGTTGATTGCATAAGGCATCCTCCGTGTACAATTAGATTTCTTTCAAATGCCTTTCAGCTATTTTATTTACTTTATCCACACGACGTTTATACTTCTCTTCTTCCTCAAGAAATGGAGTATTCAACCATACATTCACACTTTTCAAAGCAATAGCTGAACCAATAATTTTCCCACCAATACACAACACATTCGTATTGGAATGGGACCTTGCTAACTCGGCACAAAATGGGTCCTGACAAACCGCTGCGTTCAGACCATAGATTTTATTGGCAATCATCGCACTTCCGTAACCAACTCCATCTACGAATATCCCACGTTCCGCTTCACCCTTTGCTACCGCTAGAGATGCAGGATATATGAAATCAGGTAAATCGCAAGACTCCTCATCATGCGTTCCAAAATCCACAACCTCATGACCCTGTTGTTCAACCAATCCCTTAATTTCTTCTTTTAGTGCGAATCCAGCATGATCATTTGCCAAGGCAATTTTCATAATACTAAACTCCCTTACTTTAGTTTATATTTCTTCGTCTCAATTAAAGTGTAACGACATTCTCTTTTTATTACAATTCTTACGATAATAGTTTAAAATAGAACTGGAAGGTAATAGAATTTATCCACATCATCACAAACAAAGTTTGCGATAAACGATGAAAAAGGGTAACGACTTATTAAGATGTGAGGTACATGATGGAAACTATACATAAAAAAGCAAATTGGAAGAATCTCGTCCAATTAATTAGAGCTACAAATCCACCTAAATTTTTATTTGGTTTTTCTCTATTTCTTAGTGTTCTTACTACGATGGCAGGCTTAAGTATTCCATTGCTAGCCAGTAGATTAATTGATAACTTCGATTTAGAGAACCTGAATACTACCGTCATTGTCGGCATTGTAACTGCCTTTTTGATTCAGGCGATAGCAGGCGGGGTCTCGGTTTACATACTGGCCCGAGTTGGACAGCATATCATCGCTTCTTTACGTGAGAGATTGTGGGAGAAACTACTAGCTCTTCCCATTTCGTACTATGATTCGCATGAGACAGGTGATTCTGTTAGCAGGATGACAAACGATACAGGCGTTATTAAAGATTTGATCACAGACAACTTCACAGGCTTTGTTACAGGAATTATTTCTGTTTCAGGTGCCATTATCATTTTGTTTTTCTTAGATTGGCCTCTTACACTAGTTATGTTTTCCATTATCCCCATTGCGCTACTATTCCTTATACCAATCGGTAAGAAGAGCGCTCAAATATCAAGAAGCTTACAATCGAAGACTGCAAATTTTTCTGCCCATTTAACACGAGTGATTTCAGAAATACGATTAGTGAAAGCTTCCAATGCTGAGGAACGTGAATATAAAAGCGGGAAATCGGGAATCCACAACCTATATCAACTTGGGCTAAAAGAGGGAATAATTCAAGCGATTATGTCGCCTCTTGTCTCCTCCCTTATCATTGTGGTCCTTGTTCTTATTATAGGCTTTGGTGGAATAAGAGTATCTTCTGGAGCAATGACTGCAGGGGAATTGGCGGCTTTTTTCATTTATCTTTTTCAAATTATTATGCCACTCACTCAAATCGTCGTGTTCTTCACGAAGTTTCAAAAAACAATCGGCGCTACGGAAAAAGTAATATACATACTTGATTTAGAGGAAGAGGATTTTACAGAAGGAAGAAGGATCGAACATAATAATGAACTTGTTCTTAATGGAGTAACTTTTGGGTATGATGACTCTGAGAAGGTATTATATGACGTATCTTTCACCGCCAAAAGTGGGGATGTTACAGCCATAGTCGGTCCAAGTGGAAGCGGAAAAACAACATTATTTTCCCTCATAGAACAATTCTATAAACCTCAACAAGGCGAAATTCGTTATGGTGCTACGAAAATTAATGAGTTCTCGTTGATGTCATGGCGAAAAATGCTTGGTTATGTATCTCAAGAAAGCCCTATTTATGCTGGTAGCATTGTCGAAAATTTAACCTATGGACTCGATGAGGATATCCCAGAAGTTAACAACTGGTATCGCCTGTAATAAAATTAATCCGAACCAAACCGCTATAGATACGACACCCTCTCGATTTGTTTCATCAGGTACTTGCTGATAATTTGTTTCTCTCATGTTTGGTCTATGATTCATTTCCGTATCCATGTAATCCATATATCTACACCACTTCCTTCTCTATTTACGTTATGTACTATCTCACATTACAATCATTCTTCAATCATTTCAATCTTACCTAATTCAACCTGCATAGGAAAGGAATCATCAACTAATCCATCTACCCAAATACGTACTTTTTGACCCACCTCATAATCGAAGGTAAAATCCCACACCTTATCTACATTTATATAATACGCATCGATACCTTTCCCGATATATTGCTCAAGCTCGAAGTCCATGGCTTGCTCTTTACTAATTTGGTTAACAACAAGGATTTCTTGTTCATCAGGAGTTGTTTCTACAATATATCCTACTATTGTAGGCTCACTAGTGTATTCTTTGGAACATCCTGCAACAACTAATATCGAAAAGAACATAATGATAAAACAATATTTTAGGATTTTTCTCCCTCCCTAATGAATCGTTAATGAATCGTTAATTCTAGTTTCTACTCCGTTGTAACAACTATTTTTCAGTTGGGAGACGGCATATCCTTCCCTTTCTAGGCACACTTCAAGACATTTATCATAAGCTACAATGTACGATGTGTTAAAGGGGGTACAAACATGCATCATCACTACTTTCATGTTCCTTACTCGCAATATGGTGAAGATGAACGATTTATTAGTCCCCTCATGCTAACAGCTGGAGGGTATTTACTGAATAAAGCATTGAACGGAAATAATAACCCTCAAGGTTTTGGGCCGCCAAATAATGGTTTCGGACCAGGTTTTGGAGGACCAGGAAATCCTGGGTTTAATCCAGGATATGTACCAGGGCCTGGCTATGGTGGATTCAACCCTGGCTATGGTCCGAACTACGGAAATGGGTATGGGTTTAACCCAGGTAATGGACCTGGATACGGGAACGGATACAACCCAGTGTACGGCGGAGGTTTCGGACCTGGATATGGTCCTGGATATGATCCTGGATACGGTCAAGGACCCGGACCATATAACGGAGGCTTCGGACCAGGATATGGAGGACCTAATGCTGGTTCTGGATTCGGGAATGCTTTGGGTCAATTATTCGGGTCAAACCAAGGTTTTGGAGGATTTCCTTTTTAGGTTTAAATCAAAGAACAAAAGCTCGGGGCGCCTTGGTGACCCCCGACAGGCTTAAGGCAAGCCTCGAAGTGGCGTTTTTTGCCACAGCGAGGCTTGCCTTAAGACCCAGAGGGGGGTAGGCGCTGAAGTTGGACGTGGTCACATCACTTTTTTAGTTATACACAAGCATTGAATTTTATAATTTCCTGGTGCAAGCAAAAAACTGTCCCTATTCCACCAAGGGACAGTTTTCTGCATTAGGTAACTTGCAAACTATGTATATTTTCTTTTGTTATCCCAGCTTCAATATAGCTTCGAACCAGTTTCCAATCCCCTTCTTCATTTTGTTGAAAGGTGTGAAAAAATAAATTAGCTGTTTCTAATGATGTGCCATCTTGTCTAATAGTCGCTGATAGAATGGCCATGCACTCCTCTTCCTTCAAAGGAAGTACCCCTACTTCCTTAATGTCCCATTCCACATTTTCGGTTCCACCAACATAATCAAATCCTTGCTCCCACCCCATAATAGATTGATCATAACCAAAGTCTACGATTTCATCACCACGAACCTCACGTGCTTGATAATCCATACTCATCACTTGTTTTAACTCTTCCAACGAAGATTCTCGCCAAATTTGCTTAAAATGTTCTAAACTTTCTCTAAAAGTAGACAATATATTACCTCCAGTTTGCTTCCGTAACTAGTTTCTACTTAAAGAATCTAATTTCCTTTTTTTTGTCACGTGAAAATTCATAAAATACAACTAGAAATAACGATATGTAAAGAACAAAAGCTCAGGGCGCCCGGGTTGCAACGTATATGCTGCGGCCTACACGACGTAGGTTGGTTCGATGTTGCTACATGATGTAGCGATTTTAATCGAACTTCACCAGATTCCGTATGAAATAAAGGAAACACGAAAAGTGTTAGCGATTCAATGTTGACTTATCAGAAGGAGATGCAGGAATTTTGCTAACCGTTGGCCGCTGCGCTGGACGCGGCTTAAGTAATACAGAAGCTAACATTTTTTTCCTAAACCACAAAAAAAAGAGACACCCTCAATTTAGGGTGTCTCTTTTTACTAGTATTCACTTATTTTTGAACATTAGCTGCTTGTGGGCCACGGTTACCTTCAACAATGTCGAAGTTAACAGTTTGATTTTCTTCTAATGTTTTGAAGCCTTCTTCTTGAATAGCAGAGAAGTGAACGAATACATCGTCTTGACCTTCTACTTCAATAAAACCGAATCCTTTTTCTGCGTTAAACCATTTCACGTTTCCTTGTAACATAATTGTTACCTCCTGCGTGGATCAAAATCCACAATGTATTACTATTAATGCTCTGCATATTCATTCCAGACTAAAGTGACTTACTAGTAACTTTCTCTTTCATAACTTGCAAACGAACATGAATAATTAATTATTAATATAACATTATATTGGACAGCCTGTCAATAAACTATGAAATTTATTCACCAAAATACTTTGCGTATTCTTTACTGAATAAAGAAAAATTTTCACTAATGTGTATATCAGTTCAGAGTTCTTCATTCTTTTCACCACCATCTAACCGAATCCCTTTTCGCTCTTCTGACCACTTTATTAATCCTGGATTAGATGTTTCTAACTCTTTTACAGGAACAACGCTCGCTTGTTGTTCCGTCACCCTCACAACGGAATACGAACTCTTATTATGTACAATACACACATGTTCGTAAGGGGTATGAATTAGTTTCAAATGTTTTGCTGGTGTATCTTCAAATAGCTCATGCACTTTTTGCTTATCCTTGTCTGTTAACGGGTGAATAGTATAGAAATGTCCCTCCTGTACCTCCGGTGATTGTTTCTGCTCAACAAACTCTTCCCCTCTGGTGTAACGAATAAGGTCCAGATGAATTTTTTGCAGCAAATGAATGACTTCAGCAAAACCAAGAAATAGCATAAGTACTACAAAAGATAAATAAAAAAACAGGATACTCTTGACAATAAAAGCAATAATTATCCCCATTAGGAAGAATACTATACCAATAACTTGCAGAATCGTGGCAATACGATTTCGTTGATACACAGGCAACTACCTCCTTATAACATCTATAAAAGTCGGTGCTATTACTAGAATAATAGAAGTCCTTACTAACATCCTAGTAACTAGATTAGATAGTTTTTCTCTAGCCTTTCCCTTATACCAGCCACTGAATTGCCAATGATTTCGATAGAGTACAAACAAGAAAACAAGTACTCCTACATAGCCTAACCATTGATATGCAGTTGCTTCAGTGCCAACAAACGCATCATAAAACGCATCTAACATCCCACCTAACACTCCGGCTAATATGCCAAAAATACAAATGATTCGTAACAGTTCCAATAAAACTCTCATGTACATGCTCCCTCCTTCATACACCTTTTTACAATAATTGATTATTACATAACAAATGTTTACTTTTTATGATGAATGGCTTCTAAAGCTTTTCCCTCATTGGTTGGGATACATAAAACTTGTATTCATTCCCAAGATCGCTATAAGAACCACCAGGTGCTGAGTAAAAATCAGCCGTTTAAGCTACTCGATATTTAATAGACGCAGCTTTCAACTTCGGTACAATCCATATTCCTTCCAGCTAAGCGTAGTGTACACCAACGTTTTCTTACTTGAGAAGACATATTCAATTAGGTTAGCTAAAAAGTGCAGTCATCCTCTCCTACCATATAGTCAGAGAACTTGATTTAATTTTAACATTAAATACCAAATGCAAATCACTTTTTCTTCTTTTATATGTAAACATCTATTGAGCTCATACATATAAAAGAGGAGGAGCGGATACTACAAAATCCGATTTACTCGGAAAATTCAATATTTCATCCTAAATTGAAAAAGTTGCTCGCAAATATAACTCCCTTGTAATCACGAAAGTTGTAAAAAGGCTAAGTCTAGTGACTTAGCCTTTAACTTAATATCTATTCATTACTGCTTGGAATCATCCCGAAGTTTGCCTTTATAGAGAGATTTCTTATGAAGGGGGACGTTTAATTTCTTTACATATTTGTGTAATTCTTTCTCTTCCTCTTTCGTTGTAAGGGACAATACAGTACCCTGATCTGATCCAAGTCTTCCTGTTCGACCAGAGCGATGAATGTACTGGTCAAGTTCGTCTGGTACATCGACATGAATAACATGGGTGATATCTGAAATATCTAAGCCACGCCCTGCCACGTCAGTTGCAAGTAAAAGCGGGGCTTCGCCTGAACGGAAGGCTTGAATAGCTTTAGCGCGGTCTTGCTTCTTTGTATCTCCATGAAGTACTGCGACCGAAAGACCTCTGTATGCTAATTTCTCCGCCATCACTTGTAGATTTCCAACATCACGCACAAATGCAAGAGCCTTCCCATCGATGGCATGAATCACTTTACGTAGTGTATCAACTTTTTCGCGTGCCTCACATGGAATATAAGCATGTTCCACTTCCGGTTGATCCCCTTCCCCTTGTTGCACGTTTATAACTTCAGGGTCATCCATCATTTCCTTCGCTTTCTTTTCCACATGTTCCGATACGGTTGCTGAGAATAGTAACAACTGACGCTCTCGTAGCGTGCTTTTTACAATTCGTTCTATTGTATCTTGATGTTCTGGAATCAGTAGTTGATCGCCTTCATCAAAAACGACCGTTTTGACTTCATGCATTTTTAGTTTCTTCTGATTGATCAGTTCCAGCACTCGGCCTGGGGTGCCTATTACAATCTGTGGTTTCTTCTTCAGTTTTTCAACTTGGCGTTTTACATTAGCTCCACCAATAAGTGTCGTACTTTTGATGTCTGAGCCTTCTGTCCATTTTTGTACCTCTTGATGAATTTGCATGACTAGTTCATGAGAAGATGCCAAAATAACGATTTGTACTTGCTTTTGATTAAAATCTATTTTATTGAATAATGGAAGAAGATAAGCTAACGTCTTTCCGCTCCCTGTAGGTGCTTCCGCTAAAACATCTTTTCCTTCTACAATAAAAGAAGTAGCTTGTTGTTGAATGGCTGTTGGTTCTGTGAATTGTGCTTTTTCCCATGCAGTCTTTAGAAATGGTGGGAGTGATGAATAAAAATCTGTATTTGAATGCGCATTTGTCATTATAGAAAATCCCTTTCTCACATACGTCTAATTGCTTATACTAGTATACCTCATTTTTCACCAGTTGTAACAATACCTTTTTCAGATTGAATCCACACTTTGTTATCAGCAAATTATTTTTTTCATTTTTTTTAATTGTTTTTTCCGTCAGCTAACCTTACAATGTTTTTTACATTCTAAAATCGTTTTTTTGAAAGGAGGCTGTCACGATGGTTACATTTGTTGCATCCATCTTGTTATTAATTTTAGGTTACGTTGTTTATGGAAAGGTGGTCGAGCGAATTTTTGGGATTAATGATCAAACAAGTACACCTGCCTATACGAATCAGGATGGATTTGACTATATGCCAATGAGTTGGTGGAAAGCTAGTTTAATTCAACTATTAAACATAGCTGGACTAGGTCCTATTTTTGGAGCCATTTTAGGAGCATTATATGGACCTGTGGCTTTTATCTGGATTGTAATTGGATCCATCTTTGGTGGAGCTGTACATGATTATTTCTCTGGAATGCTTTCCATACGACATAACGGTGCTCAATACCCTACCATTGTCGGAAAATACTTAGGTAAACCTGCTCGCTCTGTCATTAATGTGCTATCTATTGCTCTCATGGTTCTTGTGGCAGCTGCCTTTACCGCAGGCCCAGCGCAATTAATGGCGGAAGTAACCCCTTTAACATTTATGGCTTCTTTACTTGTTATTTTTGCTTACTTCCTAATCGCTGTACTATTACCAGTTAATAAGATCATCGGTAAAATCTATCCTATCTTTGGAGCTATTTTAATCTTTATGGCTGTATCGATCGGAGTGGGGCTATTTTTCTTTGATAACCCTATACCAAATTTAACGTTCAATAATTTACATCCTGAAGCTAAACAAACACCCATTTGGCCATTACTAATGGTAACCATTTCTTGTGGTGCTATCTCAGGATTTCATAGTACTCAAAGTCCAATTCTTGCCCGCACATTAAAAAAAGAAAGTGAAGGTCGCAAAGTTTTCTATGGAGCAATGATTGCGGAGGGCATTATTGCATTGATTTGGGCTGCTGCCGGCATGACGTTCTTTGGATCTACGGGAGGACTTAAAGAAGCACTTGATGCAGGTGGTCCAGCTAGCGTTGTTAATGAAATCAGCACGTCTACTCTTGGTGCCTTTGGAGGGGTTTTGGCTGTCATTGGTGTTATCATATTACCTGTGACCACAGGAGATACAGCACTTCGTTCCTCTCGTATGATGCTAGGTGATTTAATTACACAATTTCGTAAAAAAGAGCTAACTGGTAAATGGACGCCACTTTGGTTGTCGATCCCTGTTGCTTTACCAACGTTCCTCTTAACCCAAATTGATTATTCCTTTCTTTGGCGATATGTTGGGTGGTCCAACCAGGTTGTAGCTACCGTTATGTTATGGACAGCTACCATGTATCTCTTAAGGGAAGGAAAATTCCACTGGATTGCCAGCATACCAGCTCTGGCAATGACAGCTGTCGTGAGCACGTATATTTTTTATGCACCTGAAGGGTTTGGACTAGCCTACACTACCTCCATGATTTTAGGAGGGATTCTCTGGTTACTTGTAGCAGGATGGTTTGTGAAGCAACTGATTCGACCTAGATTCTCTCAAGGTGAAATTCCTAGTGCCAGAGCAAGTTAACGATTAATATCAGAACAAAAGCTCGGGGCGCCCTGTTAGCGACGTACAAACTGTCCTGGAATAATATAAGTTCTGCACCGGGTGAGGTTCGATTAAAAGCGCTGCATCATGCAGCAACATCGAACTGACCTACCTCCTGTAGGCCCGCGTCACGCAGCAACATCGAACCAACCTAAGTCGTGTAAGCCGAAAGGAAACACGAAGAGCTCAAGCGTTCGATGTTGACTTATCGTAAGGAGGTGCAGGAAGTTTGCTAGTCGCTGGGCGCTGGAGCTGGACGCGGCAACATCACTTTATCAAGTTATCCACATACTCATCCGTTTATAGATGTAAGCTAGATAACAATAAAAACGCTTGGATAACTCGTTTGTTATCCAAGCGTTTTCTATATCAGTTACGCATTCATATAATTGGACATCACTTTTGGTACATAAGCTTTCGTCTCTTCAAATGGCGGAATCCCACCATACTTGTCTACATTACCTGGACCAGCATTATAAGCTGCCAGCGCTAGTTCTGTATCCCCGTTGTATTTATCTAGCATCTGCCGAAGATACTTTGCTCCCCCATTGATATTTTCGATAGGATCCATAATGTTCTCTACCCCTAATCCTTGTGCTGTAGCAGGCATAAGCTGCATTAATCCCTTCGCTCCTGCGTTACTTACTGCATTTGGATTAAAATTCGATTCTTGTTTAATAACAGCATTTAGTAGCTTTGGATCTACATTATGCTCTTGAGCCGCAGCTTCTATTTGTGGTTTGAACGAGTTGGAAGATGTCATCACCTGATTCATTGACCCCATCGAAAGAGGAGGCATGGACGATGTCATGCTTCTAGTTTGTTTAGATGCTGTTGGAACATCAAACGATGCCATTTCATTTTGCAATAACTGCGTAAAAAACGATGACGTATTCATAGAAGACGATGCCGAATTTCCCGAACCCATCGTACGAATTGCCTGTAATTGCGCCATTTGTTGAAACATTTGGATATTCAACTGACAATCACCTCTTATATGTTTTTTTATATCTTAATGACCGGGGGGATAGCTTCTAATATTAAACATTTTCCCTTTGGCTCATATATAGGATTTCTACCATCACGAAGTACTAGTTCTTTTTTTATAGTTTAATAAATGCATGTTACTCATTTGAAAGGTCCATCGCTTACTTTTTTGTAATTCTTCTTTAGTAAAGACAAACATAGCCATTTGTTCTGAATTACCTTCACTATCTCCAAAACCACTTCCATAATTCCCTTCAGCACCATTTTCCTCATAGGCTTTTAATCGAATGGTATTTGTTCTTGTTTGATTATCGTTTAAACGAAATAGGCTTAACATTGTTCCACCGTCTGCATGGTAATGGCTATTAAATCCCACAATAATTAAATATTCTTTTTTTCTTTCAAATCATTCATTTTTTCTTTTACTTCTTCCACATAAATATCTGTATCGTATATTTGATTTATATGTATAGGTTCATTCAAGCCATTTAGAATTTGCTTTGTTGTTAAAGTAAAAGTAATATCATTTTGATAAGGTACTGTTTCTGCCTGATGAATATCTAGGTTACGTCTTACATAAGAGATTCCTTTTTCATTAGAAGTCAATATCAAACTTATTATTAAAAGAGCAGATATAGATAATAGAGCAGCTCTATTTTTAGTAATCTTTATTCCCTTCAAATCGTTCACCTCAAGTGTGAGTGTACGAATATCAACTACTTACGAAATATAGAAAATAGAGACTCCCAAAACCCTTTTGGTCTCTGAAATGATTCCTGTATTTGTTTATTAAAATCATTTTGCACACGCCATTCTTTTTGCTGTTCTTCACGCATTTGCTTTATTTCTTCTTGCAAGAGTTCACTTTTTTGCTTTTCTTGTTCGAGTAATTGTTCATAATGGTTTTGTTGTTGTTCTACTAATTTTTCAATTTTCGTATTAGTCTTTTGCGAGAAATTTCCCACCCCAGAACTAATTACATGGTGATCTTGCTGGAGTTGCGATACAGTTGATTTAAGATGTGACATATCATTTTGCAGTTGAACATTCATTTCACGTGTAGCAGCTAGTTCACTAGAGAGGAATTTAATAAATTCATGTAATTGATTGGGGTCTTGGAGTGAATGATCATATGTACCTTGAGTTGCTGGTTTTGTTTCCATTGCTTCCTGTGTTTCTTCTAATCTCTCTTTTTGCTGGGCTACAATCTCTATTGCTGTATCGTCTCTATTCTTAGCCGTGTCGCGTATCGCTATAAGCGCTTTGATATCTGAACGGACAAATATACGACGATCTCCATCTTTAAAAAACTCATAGCCGTTTCTTTCCAGAATTTGGCCATACTTCCTTACAGTTGTTGTAGCTATGCCAAGTTCATCCGCTACTGCCTTGGATGAAAAGGCACGTTCATTCGGCTCTATATCGTGTCGCATACCGTTCCTCCTTTTATTACAAAAATGAAATTTAAAACGTGATTTTGCAATTCATACCGCCTACCGATACGGTACCCAAATTAACCTTTATTGATAGCAACTAGATGTATCTTTAAGAAGCCAAGTACATTATTAATACAATCATTCCAACCATTTTTTCTCTGTATCGGATAGCGATATGAGCGATATACTATAATGTTTCGTATAAAAAATAGTATAAGTGTCCAATCCTTCATATATTTTTTCATTTCTTAGCGTCATTTTTTATAGGATTTCTATTATATTGTCCTTCATCTGCAACGATACCATAAGACATATTCTCGAGATAGTGCGTATTTTCATTTAATGATTCTTTATTAACTTCTATTATACTTGAATTCATAGAGTTCATCTTCTAATTCTAGGATTCTTTTTCTATTAGATTGAGTTGTCCATATCATCCCCACAAGTGCACCTATCACAAAACCCTCAGAACCAAAAAACAACAACCCTATAAAGCCTATTAATCCAATATACAAAAAAGACATATAACCATATTTCCTCCTATTGTTCCTCTAAAGTAAGTTATATTATAGCACGAAAAAGAACGAGCATATCCGCTCGTCCTTTCCCTAATCACTATTCCCATTTCCCAACAGGTCCAGCTTGTGCAAGTAAATCTATCAAATGCACAGCATCCATTTCTTCACTAGCTCCTTCGCGTTCAATTCCTAGTTTCATTTGTAATAGGCAACCAGGATTAGTCGTGACAATACCTTCAGGTTGCTTCGAGCAGACATCCTTCATTTTCACATCAAGTACATCCATCGAATCTTCGTAGTTTAGAATGTTATAAATACCTGCTGAGCCGCAACAAAAATCTGGTCGATCGAGTTCTTTTAATGTTAACCCTAGTATTTTATCCATTAGTTGACGTGGGGGCTGTTTCACCTTTTGAACATTACTCATGTGGCATGAAGGTTGATAGGTTACCGTTTTCTCAACAGGTTTTGTATAGATAATTTGATCAAGCTCTGCGAGAACTTCGGTTATATCTTTGACCTTAGCAACGAATTGCTTGGCACGCTCATGCCATTCAGTCCCTTCTTCAAACAGATGATGATATTCTATTAACCTAGCGCCACATCCACCAGCATTATTCACAATGTAATCTACTTGCTCTTCTTCAAAGGCTTTAATGTTCTCTTTCGCTAGTTCTCTCGATTGGTCAATTTTACCCGAATGTGCATGTAAAGCACCGCAGCACGTTTGTTGCTCAGGAAGGACAACCTCTGTGCCGCTCCTTAACAACAATTCAATCGTATTTTGGTTCGTATCAAAAAACATACTGTCCATCACACATCCTGTAAAAAAGGCTACTTTTGCTGTAGCAGGACGTTTGCGTATAAAACGTTTGGCACGTCGTTTTCGTTCTTTTGGTGACGGTAAATCTGGTAGCACCTTTTCAAATTGATCGAGATTCATTGGGGCTACCTTTGTTAAATGAAAGGATCTGGCTATTTTTTGCACGCCTGTTTTTTGGTACAACCACGTCGCATTTCCTAGTGTGTCCATCCACCCTTTAGAAGGAAAGAATGATTCAAACAAAAACTGCTCCGTTTTTTGCTGGGTCTTCGATTTGACTTGATTGTCTTCAATGACTTCTTTGGCACCTTCTAAAATTTCACCATATTGCACATCCGTCGGGCACACCGTTGTACATGCCATGCAACCAAGACATTTCTCAATAGGCTCTTGTAAATCTTCAATAGCAGCTTTTCCTTCTGCAACCATTTTTACTAAATTGATGCGCCCACGAGGGGAATGGGTTTCCCTCTCCATTGTTTCGTAGGTTGGACAAGCAGGAAGACAATAGCCGCATTGTACACAATCAAAGGTCTTGTCATAATTAATCTTTTCCTGAAGCGTTTTTACACTACTCACTACGCAACACCAGCTTCTGGCCTTTTTCCGGAAAGATTTTACCTGGATTCATTATACCATTCGGATCCCAGGCATCCTTGATTCGACGCATCATATCTAGCCCAACTTCTCCGAGTTCATTTTCCATAAATGGAGCCTTCATCGTACCTATGCCATGCTCTCCTGACAGAGTCCCTCCAAGATCAATAGCTGCTTGGAAAATTTCTTCTACAGCTAATTCAACTCGCCCCATTTCTTCTTGATCACGTTTATCACATAGGACATTAGGGTGTAGATTGCCATCACCTGCGTGACCAAATACGACAATCTCAACATTGTGGCGTTCTTTTATCTCCTTAAGACGATCCATCATATCAGGAATTTTACTTCTTGGTACGGTGGCATCCTCAGAGACTTTTGTGGGCTTAATTTTGGCAATGGCTGGTGATACCTGTTTTCGGGCATGCCAAATTTTCGTTGCATCCTCTTGCGACTCAGGAATGACGGTATCCCTTGCTCCGATATTTTTCATAATATCCTGGATAAGCTCTTTTTCAATGCTTAGCGTCTCCGGATGGCCGTCCAATTCAATGATGACAATAGCGGCAGCATCCGTAGGTAATCCAGCTGGTTGAAAGTTTTCCACTGCTCTAATACAAGCTTGGTCCATGAATTCCATTTTAGATGGTAGAATGCCTGAGGTTAATGTTCTTGAAATAGCCTGTCCAGCAAGACGCACATCATCGAAAACAGCCATTAACGTCTGTACAGCTGGTGGTTTTGGAACTAATTTTAGCGTTGCTTCTGTAATGACCCCAAGCGTACCTTCCGATCCAACGAGCAATTTCGTCAAATCAATACCTGTAACATTTTTAATCGTCTTTCCACCTGTACGAATGATTTCTCCTTCTGGTGTAACCAATTCCAGTCCAAGTACGAAATCCTTTGTCACCCCATATTTCAAGCCTCGAGGACCTCCGGAGTTCTCGGCAAGATTGCCTCCTATGGTTGCTACATGGGCACTGCTTGGATCTGGAGCATACATCAAACCATGTTCTCTTGCAGCTTTATCAATATTTGCTGTTAACACACTTGGTGATACCGTTACGGTTAAATCATCAGCACTGACGTCGATTTCTTCAGGCCATTGCGATAAATCCAAGACAATTCCACCATTCACAGGTAACGGACCACCACTTAAGCACGTTCCTTGTCCCCGTGGGTAAATGGGAATCCGGTGTTCATTGGCAATTTTCACAATATCGACGACTTCTTCCTTCTTTTTCGCCTGCACCACAATTTCAGGTAAATATTCTCCAAACGAAGCATCAAAGCTATAACTATGTCGATCTGCTAAATGGGTCATAATTTGCTTTTCAGGGAGGTGCTTTTGTAGTGCTTCTATCCATTCGTTCACGTATGTGACCTCCTTTACATGATATCAACCTAATAAGGATTTTGGGTTAGTCGACACCATTTCCGTTATTTCATCTTCTTTTAACCCCGATTCTAACAATTTCTCGATAAATTCTTGTAATCCTTTTATTGGAGTCGAATTATGCGGTTGACCATAATCGGTAACTAATACACAAGATGCTGTTCCTATTGTCCGGATCGTATGTGCCATTTCTGAAACAGTTAAATTATTGAAATCATTCCCACATGCAAGAAAACATTTCTCAATCATGCAACCCTTCTCTGCTAGATCCACTTGCATATCAAGTGGAATTTGAGCAATACCTAGATCAGCATGTTGTATTAAAATACGTTCTACTCCAATATGAATCGCTTCATCAACTAATATGCCCACTTCATCTGGAGAAAGATGACCTGTTGCAAGCACAGCATCATGTGAAGCAATAAGAGAGAGGATTTGTCTTACTTCGTCCTTCACCTCTCCATGGTCATTCCATATCGTTAATACAGATGCTGAATAATCCAGAGACTTTTTACTATTAAAAAAATTTCCCTGGGAATGATTTTGAAAATAATTAGCGTGTTGCTTGGCTGATATGGTGGGCATCCAAATTATTTTCGCCCCCATCTGCAGAGCTGTATCTACGGCATGAGGAGAAAGTCCACCTGTAAACAAATTACATACAAGCCCACCTTGCACATCAATATCTGGTATCTTTTCTCGAATTAAATACGCACGGTCATAAGAATTTCCTTCATGGGCTTTAATGACCAACCCTTTCATACCAGCTTTTTGTCCCTCTTTAACAAGTTCCCAATCCGTTTGTTTTCTCGGAAAAAGACTTGGGGAGCTATGAACGTGAAGATCATAAGCTCCCTGTAAAAGAGGATGGTAGTATTCTGTCATTTTAATGTCTCCCCTTTATGCTAATGCCTCGTTAAAAAAGGTTTCCAATTCATCCATTAAAGCAATATATTCACTGTTTTTGCTATACATAAAGTCATTGTGCTTTCCTTCAATACGATAGAACTGCTTTGGTTCTGCAGCCTGTTCATATAGAGCAATAGCTTCTTCATAAGGATGAAGGATATTTTCTACTCCATGACCAACAAATAGAGGAATGTCTTCAAGGTTTTGTGCCGCGCGATCCGCATCAAGCTCTAGTAAAGATTCGGTGAATTGAATACGTGTCTTACCACCAAATCCTTTACGATCGGCCAATTCTTTTTCGACATAGTCTCTTGTCGCGGGGTCTAGTGGATAATGAAGAAATGGTTCCTCTTCCTTTGATTCCCCTTCAACCACTCGTCGGATGCGATCTTGCTCTACTGTTTCTAATACCTTCATCCAATCCTCATAAGAATGAACCGTCTTCAACCAGCGCTCACCATGATAAAAGCCATTTAAAGTCGCAACAGCACTAACATTATTATTGGTTTCTGTAACACGAATGACGTTCGAACCACCCATGCCCCAACCAATCAGGCCAATTCGCTCATGATCAACTTCCTCTTGTAGTTGAAGAAATGTAATGGCGTTATGAATGTCCTGGACTTGTTCCTCTAATAGGACTCTTGCAGGATCCCCTTCACTATCTGCAAAGCCACGGTAATCAAAACCTAAACAAATGTAGCCTTTATCCGTCAACGATTGTGCAAACATTCGAGGATAGAATTCATTGACCCCTTGATAGCCAGAATTTGGTATAATCGCTGGAAGCTTATCTCCCTCTTGATAGAAGTCAGGAAAATATAAACTCCCTTGTAGTAATAGTCCTTCACTGTAGAATTGCACTGGTTTTTCGATCATTACACTCTCTCCCTTTTATGAATTAGCTGCTTGATTGAGCTCTTCTTCAAATTTCTTTCGTGCATTGGATAAATGAGTTTGCATTTCTTCTTTGGCTTTTGGACCATTTCCCTGGCAAATCGCGGCATAAATTCGCTCATGCTCACTTAATACTTGCACTCTTTTTTCAGAAACACCCATATTTTTCATAAGAGAAAAACGAATCGCTTTTTCATACAAATTCGTTACTCCTTCAATGGTTTGATTTAAAATAGGGTTGTGAGAGGCTTTTACAATTGCATTGTGAAACGCAATATCCTCCTTGTACCCAATTTGGTTTTCATCCTGTGATAACCGGATTGCATCTAGGTTTTGTTTCATTTCTTCTAGCTCTTCTGGAGTTCGGCGTTCAGCTGCTAGTCTTGCAGCTTCTGTCTCTAATATGATTCTTGTTTCAAGGAGGTTCAGCACTTCCTTTGGATCTACAAATTCAAACTGTGTCTCCTCCATCAAGTTGCTTAGAGAAGTAGCTTGTATGACACTTCCTCCTCCTTGCTTGGAAGTCGTAAGGCCGCTAGCTTCTAGAACACTTAAAGCTTCTCTAACTGGCGTCCGACTTACCCCAAACATTTCAGAAAGTTGTTTCTCTGTTGGCAGCTTATCGCCAGGCTTCATTTTTTCTTGTTGAATCATTTCTTTAATGCGATCGAATACTTGCATGGATACTTTCTTCCGTTCTATTTTCATTTAAATCATTGAGCCTCCTCGTAGGAATAAACAGGTTTGCTATTTCGGTAGTCTACTGTTTCTTTCGAGACTAGCCAACCTGATTTCGCTGCTATGAGTAAAATAACGACACTACCTCCTAGTAAAATAAGTGGGAATACTCCACCTAGGCCTGACATCATCATGATCGGACCAAAGGTAATGATTAAAATCTCGACTGGAACCATACCAACGTAGCTTAATGCGTAGTCATCCAATGTGGAACTTTTCATTTTTGGATCAACAATGCGTAATAGCGCTATCCCCATTGCTACTGTTCCAGTACTCCATCCCCATCCAAAGATACCATTTTCAAACCAGTGTTGATGAAATACTCGCGGTGCGATGAAATGGAAAATACAATACGCCCAAATAATACCAAAGATAAACAATGCAATAAGTGGCCAAGCATATGCCGCTACAACAGCTAGATTAATCGATGTAATCCCAAACGCTACAATCAAATCTGTAGCTGTGCCACTAATACGATCAATAATCCGCTTATCTACGTAGTCATTTGCCTTGGTGGCGTTCAGTACGAATTGGACAATCAATCCAACCACAAATGATAGACTTAACAACGGTACACTAATGCTTGGGAAGACGGACTCAATCCAAGATTGTAGAAAGTAACTTCCCATTACCACTAATGATATAATCGCAATATGAAAAAATAACGGATCCACGGTGTTACTGGAAACAGTATCATCGCCAAAGCTTTTACGATTGTCTTGAGGTACAAGTCCTGTCCTAAGTTCATTTGGTAGATCTTTAAAGTCCGAGATGAAATTAGTCTGGTTGTTTCTAGCACTTTTCTTGATTAAAAATAGTCCACCTAATATGGCACAAATTAATCCAATCGTTGCCGATGTATAGCCAAGGGCTGTCGCTTCCTCCCAGCCAAGTCCACTAAACGCTTCTCCAACTGCAGCCGCTGTTCCGTGACCTCCAAGGAAGCCTGCTCCTAGTACCAATCCAAATCCAGTAGGAATGTCCCAAACCCTTGCAAGCAATAAGTATGTAATCATTGCTCCGCCGCCCCACATTAAAAGAGTCAGCATCATAGAATAAACCCACATGTTACGAATACGCCCAAATGTTTGCTGCCAATTCACTTTCGCAGCCCCGATTGGAATAGCACCAAAAATGACAGCTATTAAAATCGTAGGATAATGACTAACCAGATCGGAAAACGGTAATAGATTGAACCCATTTGGACCTAAAGTTAGTCCAGCCAACCCAGCAATAATACTCGCTGGAATAAATACTTTTTGAATGCCTGTCACTTTCGCCCGAAGCACTACTCCTACCAACAACAACATCGAAATCAATCCTAAATCAACAGCTAAATCCCATACAGACAATGAATACCCTCCCAAACACCGCAACTATGTAAGCGGTATCATTTAATTTGTATGACAATTATACAATACGACGAATTTATTTGTGAAGTGTAATTTTTAGAAAATTAAAAACTGTGTAAAAAGTCCTTTTATTAAATATCCATCATGTATAAGTATATTTTCTCTTACCTCAACAAAAAGAGGCTGCCCCTTAGTAGAGACAGCCTTTTAAAAAGTAAGGTATCGTATAAAATTGGTCCTTTAAGCGTCTAGAAACAGAATTCAGTAACCAGTTTTTCTTTATTAAACATAAATCAATCTTGCATGTTCTGCTCTTGCTTAAGTTTCGCTTCGTTACTCGCTTTCAACTTGAATAGAACATTAGAAGCAAATACTAATACGGCAATCGCTAATAAATTACTTCCAACAATAATACCAGGTACAAAACTAATGTTTCCGGTCAGCACAAAGCTTAGAGATATCATGAATATTGGCATCGCAATGTTGTACAACCAAAAATGGACTTTTGCTAGAGAATTATCAATACTTTGAAAATAATGATAAATAATACCGAATAGAGCCATAGAAACCCAACCAGCTAAATTAATATGGGCATGAGCACCCTTTAAATCAAAATCCTGCGTCATATCCATGTAAATTCCGTACCCAATCCCCACTAAAAAGTAAACAACAGCCATTTTCAAAAACGGTATTCCCACTTGTCTCCTCCTTTTTTCTTAAGCTATGTTTCATACTTACAACTAGTTTTTAGTAAATATGTTTATCTATGGTAAAAAAAGAGGAAGTAAAATGAGATGAAGGGACAGGTTCCTCGTCTCATCGTGTCCTTAAATTGAGACAACGCACCTGTCCCTGTATCTCAGTTAGTAAAAAAACAGCACCCGCTATTAGAAAGCGAGTGCTTGTTCACGTATTGGTATGTTCAACATAATTTACGCATTTTAATTAGACTAGCTCATCTCCACTTCAATAGAGGCTACATCACCATTACGTATGTCGTAAGCGATATCACCAACTATGATTGCATCCTCTATGATTTCTGATTTTCCATCATGGTACACTAGCTTCATGGAATTAACTTCGGTATGATTTTCGCCATACGTATTACGTTTATCTTGGTTTTTATACGTAATGGTAGTACTGCCTAAAAATGTAGCTGATACCTCACCTTGCTCATTAAATAACCATCCTGGTAATATCGGATTTAATGCAAATGCTAGTTCTCCATTTACCATAGTGAATGGGTAATGACCAAACATCATCTCTTTCCACATGCTTAAGAATTCTGCCGTAGATCCACTTAGTCGCGCAACAAAACCTTGTCCATGAACCGCTGGATCTGGATTGACAGATGTAGCAATAAAAGAGACATTTTCAAGTGTACTCCTTCCATATTTCTCAGCATCTAAAAACGGTATGAGTGATGTTTTTATTTCCTCGAAAAACTCATCATATAAGGAAGATTTAATCAGTCCAAGTAAGTATTTATAGGACATATGGAGAAATACAGATTCTCTTTCTAGCCATCCTGGTGTGAATGCTTTAATCCTACCAATCTCGTACGACTCATTTGTTAGATCAACGGAGGTTTTATACATCTTTAACGCTTCATCAAATAAAGCTGTCTCTTTTACAGCGTTATAGATAGATAAGGATACTTCTTTATTTTCAGATGTCTTTAAAGCCCTTGCAGGAGCTTCTAAAAAGTGATTAAGAGGTTTGACCGTAAACCTTTTAACACGAACTGGCGGCAAACCTTCAAACGTTGATAATGTTTCGGATTGCTCCAAATCTATTACCTCATAATCGCTTGCTTCATAGGACAAGTAAGTTGGTGAGAGTCCATCACCTATTTCAATTGCACGTTGAATGCCTTTGTTGATTTTATTTAAAAACCCTTCATACATCGACTTTAGTTCGGCTAATGAAACAGATTCTTCCTTACCAGTTATCCCAAATCGTACATTCTCTCTGAATGTCTCCCTAAGAGTGGAAACTTCATCCCAGTACGTAAATTCATTGATATGGTCAGAGTAGTACTCCTCAACTAGAGTATTCACATTGTAAAGGAAGCTTGTAATTTCCTCAGGAAGATAAATGGATTTGCCTTCATACATGGACATATTCTGGAGCATAAAATTAATCAATCTTTTCAACTCAAATGTTTCACCCATACCTGATCCTATTAAACCTGGCAAACCATTTAGCGCATCATTCCAACCAGGCTTATTGGCTTCCATTTCAATTCCCATCCCATATGGATCTAAGGAAGAGAATTTTACTAAGGATAGCGAAATCAATTTTGCAAATAAACTGGTTTGATAGACTTCACCTTCACCCGATTTGGTTCGAAGCCAATTAGTATCTTGCAGACCAACTCCTAGTTTCTTCATTTTCTGTTCGTCTTCCTGTACTGCTCCATACTGTCTTACAGTACCGTTAGAAAGGACATGCTTTTGCTTTCTAGGAAGTACACGTACAGGACTATCAAAAAACGCATACGTATGATCATCAAATAAGAAAGCTTCGATCTGATCTGGATAAATAGCCAAGTAGCTTTCAATATGGTCAAGGTTATACGTCCAATGATCTGTCCAAAACCCTTCCCCGAAGCTAGCTTCTATTTGTTGAGTACTATTGGATAGGATGTTTGCTAGAAATTCATCTTCATTCCCCTTTACGTCAACATGATGAAGCGCAATATAATGCATGAGCTTACCAGGTGTGAAGCGGGAAGAAAGCAATTGTATAATCTCTTCTTGATGAGAAGATACATGGTTTTCTACAACTTGTTTAACGCTATCTAGACGTACTTGTGGAATTTCAAACGTGCATCCCTCCACCGAGAGTGGGTTATAGCCATCTATTTGAATCAAGCTCATAAACATGTTGACATTGAAACTGCCAATCTTAGGGTTAAAGAAGATATCATTTCGTCTATTCTGATTAGCATCACGAAAGTTTCCATTACCTTGAGAATAATACTCTGGTGCTATACGGAAGAAATTATAGTCCCTTTCCATATCGCCATGCTTTCTAGAAAATACGTGATAAACAAAGTTATCCTCTCCATTTTCTAACAATAACGGAACGCCTCCGCGTAATACATTGTCTAAATAGGTTTGACGACAGTATTGGTCAAAAACAGGGGAATCCGTGGCTGTCTGAATGGAATCGGTAAGTTGATGAACGAGCTCATCCGCAGCTTGTTGTTTTTCTTGTATGTAATTCAATCTTGTTAGTTCATTGACCCTAGAAT